>CAXTTX010000090.1:0-7553 GCA_964247045.1 uncultured Verrucomicrobiales bacterium
ATTTTTCCGCCAGGGACTCCGCCGCTGTTGCCAAGGTGCCCGCGTCCTCCTCGCTGCCCTCGATGGCGATGACCAGCTCGTCATTCCGGGAAAATGCCTCGTGGAATGCCTTCAGCCCCTTCACCTCTGGCAGTTCGCCGGGCAGCATCGAAAGGATGTCCGTGTCAAAGCGCAGCCGCGTCAATCCCAGCGACGCCACCAGAATGGCGGCGACGAGAATGAGGCGGACTGCCAGATGGCGCGACATGCGCGGACTCAAGCGGGAATCCGCGGGGCCTGCAATGCGCTATTCCTTCCGGGGCTTGATCACCAGTGATCCCACGACGCCGGTGGCGAGGATGCCGAGAATCACCGCGAGGATGGTCAGGTTGAAAGAGTCTCCAAGCCAGAGTTTCAGCCACTTCGCGGCCAGCATCTTCGCGCCGACCACGAGCAGGATCAGCGAGAGCGCCGGTTTCAGAAGATGGAACTTTTCAATCATTCCCGCCAGCGCGAAGTAAAGGGAACGTAGCCCCAGAATGGCGAAGACATTGCTCGTGAAAACCAGGAAAGGATCCGCGGTGATCGCGAAGATCGCAGGAATGGAATCAACCGCGAAAATCAGGTCGGTCACCTCCACCAGCACAAGCGCCACGGCGAGCGGAGTGAGCAGCCATTTTCCGGCGGGAGTACTGTCCACCACGGGATCGGCCACCACGGTTTCACCAGGCTGGGCCGCCTCATGCGACTGGGCGCTTCCCGCCTTCACCATGAAGTGCTGCCCATGGAAATTGCGGGTGATGGGAAAGCGCTTCCGCAGCCAGCGCACGACCCGGTTGTTCTCCGGGTTGTTGTCTCCCTCTTTCATCACCAGCATTTTGATCGCCGTGAGAATCAGGAATCCGCCGAAGAGATAGAGAACCCAATGGAAATTGTGTACAAGCGCCGAACCGATTCCGATCATGGCCCCGCGCATGGCCAGCGCTCCGAGAATGCCCCAGAACAGCACCCGGTGCTGATAGCGGGCAGGCACCGCCAAGGACCCGAAAACCATCGCGATCACGAAGATGTTGTCCACGCTCAGGGATTTCTCGACGACATAGCCGGTGAGATACTTGGTGGCGGCCAGCCTGCCGTTGTTCACAAACCCGTCCACTGCATCCCTCGCCATCCCGAGGCCGAACCAATGGTTCTCGTAGGCCATGTATACCAGCACCGAAAACGAGAGCCCCAGGGTGATCCAGACCGCCGACCATCCCAGCGATTCCTTGAAGCCGACCACATGGGATTTGCGGTGAAATACACCCAGATCCAGGGCCAGCATGACGAAGACGAAACCGATGAAGATGATCCAAGGCCAAAGCATCCGGAAGGGTGGTTCCGGATGGCCGCCAGCGCCTATTGGAAAACCGCCGGAATTTTCCAATCACCGGAAACAAGACGGATCTAGCAGAAGAATGCGTCCACCGAGGCCTCCGCGGATAAAAGCGTCATCGCCAGTTTCAGTGCCAAACTCTTCAGGGCGGGGTTGGCTAGGCTGGCTGCCTTGGCGGGGCGTCGTGGCGTATTCAGAAGGTTCGCAACCGCGGGCACATTGGCGGCGAGGGCCTCCAGATGCTTCCGCATTCCGGCGGGCTGGCGGTAGTAGGAAATCTCATCGAGCCCGCGGGTCTGGTAGCCGCACCAGTAATCCGCGGCGCTGCCCACATCCAGTGCGATGCCGCCTGCTTCCTTGATCCACTTGCAGTAGATTTTCCCGAGCATCCCCGCCGCCACCAGGTAGACCCGCCCCTTTCCCGCCTCGCGGAGTTGTCCGCCGAGTTCATGGAAAACCTCCGGGTAGTGGGATCGTCCCGCTTTGCTCTGGAAAGCATCCGCATAGCGGCGCTCGGAGGGGATCAAATGGACCTCCCCGATTTCCACCGAGTGGTCCGTATTCAGCTTCTCCGCAAGTTCCCGGTGGCAGGTGACCAGCGAAACCTCCCCGAAGCGGGGCAGCAGCAGATCCCAAAGTCCCCAGCAGGCGAGCGACTGATGAATGTGGCAGGAGGTCAACAAGCGCGGTTCCGCCGCCGCTTCATCCGGGAAAGGGGACAAGCCGGCGGTGAAATCCAGGGTGGCAAGCAAGCCGCGGACATTCTTGCCATTCCCGCCCAGCGCGGTGGTCTTGTCACCGCCCGAGGACCGGCAGACCCGGTAGAGGTCCGGAATGCCGACCACGTCCGCGAGCCGGATGGCGTCCTGGAACTCCGCTTCCACGGCCTCGCCCGCCTCACCCGCGAGCAGATCTCCACCCCACCAGGTCCGCTGGGTGGCCTTGCGGTCCACATCGGTGAATGGTTTCAGCGAGTCCCGATAGCGAAGCAAGTTGCCCTCGCCATCGCCAAGCCTCACCAGCGAGAAAGGTTGCCCCTCATCCACCGCGGAGATGATGCGGGTCGCCACGGCCAGCGCATCGGACAAGACGAAGGACGGGTCCGGGAAGAAGGCGGGATGATTCTCCCGCCAGCCGCTGAACGCCCGGGTAACCTCGGCCACATGGGAGTCGCGGGCTTGCGCCGTCTTCGTCACATGTTCCTTCCAAAACCGTTCCACGGTCGATTCCAACGGCATTTCGGGCTCGTGAAGACAGGCGGGGAAATCCGTGGCGCCTCGGAGCGACAGCAGCTTTTTCCGGTGGAAAAAAGAGGCAAGATGGAGATGGCTGCCGGACTTGCCACGGATCGCCTGTTCCCCGATGAGAGCCAGCAACTCATCCGCGGCTCCGGGGCCTTCGTGCTGGAGCACGGCCGAAACCAGAGGGGAAAGGAACATCGGCGGCAGTTTCCGCAGGTGCCTTCCTTGGCGGAGTTTCATTAGTTTCGCATCCGCCTCCGCATGGTGATTGGCCCGGATCAAAATGAGGATCTGGAGAAACTTGCGATCCGCGTCCGAGCCAACCCGGCTGCGACGGATCATCGGCAGCGCTTCTTCCGCCCGTCCAAGCAGGGCGAGGGCGGTAACGTATTTGCCCATCAATTCCAGTTGCCCCCGGACGAGACGCTGGTGCTTTTTCAAAAGCCGGATCACGTCATCCCACTGGTGGCGTGCTTCCAGAACCGGCAAGGTTGCCTGGAGACGTGCCAGGGGGCCGGCGTTCGAGGCGTCCAACAGGGTTAGCGCGGAGTCCGCTTCCGGCATCCGGTGCAAATTCACCAGCAGGGTGACCTTCCGCTTGATCGCATCCGGATCCCGGAAGCGGTCCCACAGCTCCTGATAAAGATCCAATGCCTGCTCCCACTCCAGCCGCAGCATGGCGATGCGTGCCAGCCCGCGTGCGCCGGCAGGATGGACGGGGAAGCGCTTCCGCAGGTCCTCAAAAGCAACATGGGCCTCGTCCTGGCGTCCCAGTTCCAACAGGGCCGTGGCGTAGCCATTGGCTGCCGGAACCCGGGCAGGCGCGAGCCGCGCGGCGGCGATCCAGGCGTCGAGCGCTCTTTCCCATTTGCCCCGCAGGGCAGCCACCGTGGCGGCACCTTCGTGGCCCGCCACCAGATCGGGCCAATCGCGGCGCAGGTTCTGATAGATCGCCTTGGCCTCGGGCAAATGGCCGGTCCGCGCGAGGGCCTCGGCCTTCCCTAACAAGGCCAAGGGTCTTCCGGGGGACAATTCATCGGCCCGGGTCCATTCCTTGAGGGCCTTTGTCCAACGCTTCGCTTTGGCGGCCGCGCGTGCCTTGCCTTCCACGGACGCCAGTGGGTCGGGTTGCCGCTTGCCCTGGTTTGCACCCCGTTCATGGGCGATCAGGCAAAGCAATGCCAGCGGCAGGCTGGCGAAGGCCATCAGGCGATCCGCTCCGCTGACAGTTCTACCGAGCACCCGCGTGATGCCGCGGAATTTACGGATCACGCGGCCATGGGTGCGACCCTTGTGATTCTGAGGCCAGAACTTCCCGCTACGGAATCCGCGGCCGTGGTGCTCCAGCAAGGCACCCACCAGGGTTGTCGGATTGAGATGGAGCGTCCGGACCTCCGGTACCCAGGTCGGCATGGCGTCTTTCCGGATCCGCTGGTGAAACTCCGTGTCCTCGCCGATCCGGATGTCCTCGAACAGGCCATGACGGATAAAGAGGTCCCGGTCATAGCTGGCACCATATTTGTTGGCGATCACCGCGGGGGTGCCGGGCAGGCGCCTGCCGAACAGAACAAGGTGCGAGGCCCATGCGACGAGGTTGCGAGGATGGCTGTTCGCCACGGAACTCGCTACCACCCGGGTGCCCGCGCGGTGGTGTTCCAGCCGGGTTTCCACCCAGTTCTCCGCCGCCCGGCAATCGGCGGCGAGAAACGCGACATAAGGTGCACATGTCGCATCAATCCCCGCATTGCGTGCCGGTCCGGGACCGAGCAGGTGGGCAAAGGACAAGACCTTCACGCCCGCCACGCCCTCCGGCAACCGGGCCTGGACATCACCGCCTCCGGAATTGACGACCACCAGTTCCACATCCCTGCCTTGGCCGAGAATGGAAGCAACCGCCCCGGTGAGTTCCGGCGGGGCACCAACCGAAAGGATCACGACAGCCATCTCAGGAACCCGGGGGGAAAGAGTCATCGGGTGGACTATAACAGTCCGGAAACTCCCGCCAAGCTTTTGGGCCCCCAATATGAAAACCCGGAAACCGGAAAATCATCCCATGCCGCGTATTGCTCGGCAGCCATTCCGGTGCCACGATCCCGCCGCAACATGGCCCGCCAATACACGCTCCACCGCCCCCAGACCGGACCCGCCTCCGGGATCGATTACGTGGCGGCGCTCAATGCGGAGCAATACGAGGCCGTTTCATCGCCTCCGGGCAAGGCCCTGGTCATCGCCGGGGCGGGCTCCGGAAAAACCCGCACGCTGACTTACCGCGTCGCCTGGCTCCTGGATCATGGGGTCGGTTCGCGGGAAGTGCTGCTGCTCACATTCACCAACAAGGCGGCCCGTGAAATGACCGAGCGGGTGAGGGATCTCGTCCCGCATGACACCTCGGATCTCTGGGCGGGCACATTCCACTCCATCGGTAGCCGCATCCTCCGGCGGCATGCGGAGGATCTCGGGTTCACCCGCTCGTTTTCCATCATGGACCGGGACGACCAGAAATCGATGCTTTCCACGGTCATTGCCAATTGCGACATCGACACGAAGGAACGCCGCTTTCCGAAGGCCGATGTGCTGGCGTCGATGTTCAGCCTCATCGACAACACCGGTGCCACGCTGGAGGAGGTGATTTCCTCCCGCTACGATCACTTCTACGACTGGCTGGAAAAAATCGAACTCGTCCGGACGGGCTACATCGCCAAGAAGCTGGAGACGAACTCGATGGATTTCGACGACCTGCTTTGTCAGACGGTCCGGCTTTTCGAGGAACGTCCCGATGTGCTGGAACTCTATCAGAAACGCTTCAGGCATGTGCTCGTGGATGAGTATCAGGACACGAACTCGGTGCAGGGCCGGATGATCGATCTGATGGTCGGTGACGCCAACAGCCTGATGGCGGTCGGGGATGATGCCCAGTCGATCTACTCCTGGCGCGGGGCGGACATGGACCACATCCTCAGTTTTCCGAAACGCTACGAAGGCTCGCGGGTCTTCACCATCGAGACAAACTACCGCAGCGTGCCGGAGATCCTGCACCTCTCGAACGCCGCCATTCGCGCGAACTCCGGTCGCTATGAGAAGGACTTGCGTTCCTCACGTGTTGAGACAGGTGTGAAACCCGCTCTCGTTGCGGTGGATGACCCGAGGATGCAGGCGGCCTTCATCGCGCAACGGATGTTGGAACTCCGCGACGAGGGCATCCCGCTCGAGGAAATGGCCGTTCTTTACCGGGCACACTTCCAGAGCCTGGAGATCCAGATGGAACTGACCGTGCGGGGCATTCCCTTCGCCATCACCAGCGGCCTGCGTTTCTTCGAACAGGCCCATATCAAGGATATTTCCGCCTTCATGCGCTTCGTGGTGAACCGCAGGGACGAGGTGAGCTTCATGCGGATGGTGAACCTGATGCCGGGCTGCGGACCCATGGCGGCGAACAAGCTGTGGACGAGTTGGCTGAAAAGCGGCTGGGCGGACAAGGAGGAACTGCCGCCGAAGTGGTCGGATCTGTTCCTCACCTTCAAGGTGCCGAAAAAGACTCAGAAGCACTGGGAGCAACTTTGCTACACACTGGATGAACTCACGCCGGGAGGCGAATTCGCGCGGCCCTCGGACATGATCTTCAGCATCCTGGAAGGCGTGTATGACGAGTATCTCAAGGCCAGTTTCGAGAACTACGAGAACCGGCGCCAGGACATCGAGCAACTTTCCCAATATGGCGGGAACTTCGAGGATCTCATCGAATTCCTCGAACAGCTCTCGCTGATGGGCGGGGTGGATGGCGAGCCGACGGGTGACAAGAACGACCCGGACCACGAGAAGGTCACCCTTTCCTCGATCCACCAGGCAAAGGGCCTCGAATGGCAGGTGGTATTCGTCGTTTGGCTGGTGGACGGGCAATTCCCGAACGGACGGATCCTCGAAACCGACGACCTGCAAATGCTGGAGGAGGAGCGCAGGCTCTTCTACGTGGCGCTGACCCGGGCCAAGGACGAACTCTACATGACCTATCCGATGATGAACCCGAAGTCCTACAGTGGGGACATCATTTGCCGTCCGTCGCGTTTCCTGGAGGATTTCCCCCAGGAACTCGTGGAGGAGTGGAACGTCGGCAACCAGGACCCCTGGAGCGACGATCCATTCTAACTTTCTTTCTTCAGACAGGGACCGCTATCCCTAACGGTCCGGCTGGGGCAGCTCCCGCCGCTTGAGACCGGCCAAGGTTCGGAAACGAGTGTGCGGGGCCGGCCAATCGGTCAGCCACCTGGTTCCAGGCTCTAACTGCCGGTAAACCGGTCCAGCCGCCAAGGCGGCGGAGTAGCGGCATTGCTTCCGCTGGTGGCCAACTCCGCGGCGATTTTCCCCAGCAGGATGGTGAACTTGAACCCGTGCCCGCTGCATCCCGAGCAAACCACCACGCGTTTTGAACCGGGAGCGAAATCCAGGATGAACCGTTCATCAGGCGTGATCGTGTAGAGGCAGGATTGTGCGAAGACGGCCTCTCCGCTCAGCCCGGGGAAACGCTCCCGGGCGTGGTCGACGACCCGCTGCAAGGGAACACTCATGATGGGGCGCTCGGAACGGTCGGGATCGAAATCGACACCACCGTCGTGGGACGCGATTTTGATTCCCGGGATTTCACCATCCAGCGGGAAGCCGTAGAAGTCGGACGGGTGTTCAATCCAGACGGGAAGCCTGCCGGGGACGAAACGGTCCTCGTTCCCCGAGGTGGCCAGATAAACGACTTGCCGCAAGGCCGTGCGCAGCGGCAGACGCAGGGGAGCAAGCAGCTTTCCCATCCACGGTCCCGCCGTGACGATAACGGCATCGAAAGCCGTGGTTTCTCCCGCGGTGGAAACGAATGCCCGCCCGTCTTTCTCCTCGATGGCATCGACCGGGCTATGTTCCCGGATCTCCGCGCCGTGGGATCGGGCGAGGTCCACCTGTGCGAGGACGCAGCG
>CAXTTX010000090.1:7563-9008 GCA_964247045.1 uncultured Verrucomicrobiales bacterium
GGCTGTGGCTCCCGGCCCGATGTCGATGGCGGGAAAATGCGCCGCGGTTTCGTCGCGATCCAGGATTTCATGGGGAATGCCGGCATCGTGCAGGCTCAACCGCGTTTGCTCCACCGTGGCATCACCCCCGGGACCAAAGGTGATGCCACCACAGCGGGAGAACAGTTCGCTGCCATGCGCTTGTTCGAGATCGCACCAGAGGGGATAAGCCTGCCCCATCATGCAGGTGTGGAAATCGTCCGGATACGAGCGCCGGATGATCCGGCTCTGGCCGTGGGAACTGCCGCGATCATGGCCCGGTTGGAATTGCTCGTAGCCGGCGACCTCATGCCCGGCCATGGCGAGAAATCTCAGCGCGGCGGCCCCGCTTCCTCCCACGCCTACGACCGCGATCTTCATCGGGTGCAGAGGGTAAATTGCTTGTCTATAAGGTCAACCCAAGGTGCGAGCGAATGCCGGAATGCCATGTTATTTAATAAAACCTGATTAAAACGAATGATGGAAAGGGAATTTAAAACTACCCGACAATTGGATCTAAATATCTCATTACAAGTGATTTAAATCTCAGTTCCCACAATTACCGCTATAGTGATTCTTCGGATTTCTTGATCTCAAGCCTGCTGCCCGTTATCACTTGGCCATCCCCCCATGAAAACGACCAAGCTACTGATTTGTGCAGTAGGCGTCGCTGCCGCTGTCGCGGCTGTGAACGCCAAAGGCCAGACCCTCACCGCCCATCTGGAAGGCATGAGCCCCGTTGCCGGTGTCAACGGAACCATCGATAACGGCAGCTTCATCCAGGAGTATCCGTCCGGTGTCCTCAACTTCACGGACTTCGACGCGTTCTGCGTGGAGCCGACCCAACCGCTGTCCTTCGGCGACACGCTGGTCTATCAGATCCAGAATCCTGGTTCGCTCGCGAACTACGACACGATCTCCCGCCTCATCGGTGGCTATCTCGCCTCCGGCCAAACCAACAAGGACGCCGCCGCCGTCCAATGGGCGATCTGGGAAGTCACGACCGAAACCCTCTCCAGCCCATCGCTCTCGACGGGAAACGTCCGGATTGTGACCGGCCTCAATGACGACGTGGCCATCCTGGCGAACCAGTATCTGGCGAATCTCTCCAGCTACACCCCCGCCTCAATCACCTTCCTCAGCAATGACGTCAAGCAGGACGTCGTCACCTGGCAGGCGATCCCGGAACCCACCTCGCTGGGTCTCGTCGCGCTCTCCGGCTTGATCGCCTTCCGTCGCCGACGCTAAGACGGATTCCAGTAAGGCAATAGGCTTGCTTGCCTATGGCCCGTTCCGATAGGAACCGGGCGATGGCAAGCAGCGTTCATGGATCGGAACCCCTCCGCTGGGGTGTGCTGGGCGCGGGGAGAATCGTCCGGCGCAATTGGCTGGCCATGCGGGAAAGCGGTGCCGCGGTCCTCGCGGCC
>CAXTTX010000090.1:9018-14195 GCA_964247045.1 uncultured Verrucomicrobiales bacterium
GCCGTGGCAAGTCGTGATGAGGAGCGTGCAAACACGTTTGTCCGTGAAATGCAGGAACAGGTCGCATGGCCACAGGCACCGCGGGTGCACGAAAGCTATGCGGCACTCCTGGCAGACGAAGAAGTGGATGCCGTCTACGTGCCGCTGCCGACCGGCGCGCGGAAACCATGGGTCATCGCCGCCGCGGAAGCGGGCAAGCATGTGCTCTGCGAGAAACCCTGCGCGATCAGCGCGGCGGACCTGCGGGAAATGATCACCGCCTGCGAACGCAATGACGTCCTCTTCATGGATGGCGTGATGTTCATGCATGGCCACCGGTTCCCCAAGATCACAAAGGTTCTGGAGGAAGGCAAATCTGTTGGAGAGATCCGCAGGATTTCCACCTCGTTCACCTTCCGGGGTGGCGATGGCTTTGCCGAAACGGACATCCGGGGCGACCTCTCGCTGGAACCCGCGGGATGCCTCGGCGACCTCGGCTGGTATTGCCTCCGTGGCATCCTCTGGACGATGAAGTGGGAATTGCCCTGCCGTGTCTCCGCCCGCGCGCTCGCCCGCGCCCCGGGGACGGGAGCGATCATGGAATTTTCCGGCGAACTGGATTTCTCCTCGGGAACGAGCGCCTCGTTCCATTGCTCGTTTCTCGCGCCGGACCAAATGTGGCTCGTCATCAGCGGCACCTCCGGCTGGATCCGGATTCCGGACTTCGTCCTGCCTTCGCCCGACAGCAAGGTGGATTGGGAAACCGGGGAGGGGCCCGTCTTGAAAAGCCAGCAACCGTCCCCCAGCGACCAAGCTCAGCTCTTCTCCCACTTCGCCTCGGCAGCCCATTCCGGCACCGATGCCACCAGGTGGGCCGATGTCGCCCTGCTAACTCAAATCCTTCAAGACGCGTGCCTCCGCTCCGATGCCGAGGGTCGTCCCGTATTCCCCGGAAAGATTTCGGGAGCCTCCGCCCGCGAAACATGCTACGTGTGAAATGACATGATGAAACTCCTCGCATCCTTTCTTGCGACTCTCGCCCTCGTTCTCCCCGTTGCGGCACAGCAGCCCGACAACGCGAAGCCGCCGGCCAAAAAAGTCGTCGCCTACGTCCCCAACTGGGTGGACCTGGAGGCATTCTCAAAAACGATCTCCTATGACAAGCTGACCCACATCAACATCGCCTTCGAGAACCCCGTGGATGAATCGGGAAAACTCTCCTTCAACAAGGGCAACACCACACTCATCGCAAAGGCTCACGCCCGCAAGGTCAAGGTCCTCGTTTCCATCGGCGGAGGATCAGCCTCCTCCGACGAGACGATGCGGAACCGTTACTTCGATCTCATCCGGGACGGCAAACGGGCGGGCTTCGTGAACAAGATCGTCGCCTACGTCACCCGCCACGGGCTCGACGGCGTGGATGTGGACCTGGAGGGACCAGCGATCAATGGCAACTACGGCAAGTTCATCCGCGACCTCTCGGACGCCCTGAAGCCGCGCAAACTCCTTCTAACTGCCGCCTTGTCCGAGGGCTACGGCGGCGACAAGGTTCCCGACAGCGTCTTCAAGCAATACGACTTCCTCAACATCATGGCCTATGACGCCACCGGCTACTGGGACCCCGACCGCCCCGGCCAGCATTCGTCGCTGCCATTCGCGAAATCCTGCGTGAAGTATTGGGTGGGGAGGGGACTTCCCAAAGCCAAGGCCGTGCTGGGAGTTCCCTTCTACGGCTACGGTTTCGGCGAGGCCTTCAACAAGGACGGCTATTCCTACGCGGCTATCGTGGAAAAATACCCCGGTGCGGAAAACCTGGATCAGGTGGGGAACACCATCTGGTACAACGGCATTCCCACCATCCAGGCGAAAACTCAGCACGTCCTCGATGAGAACCTCGGTGGCGTGATGATCTGGTCCCTCGACCAGGACGCGAAGGGAAAGAAGTCGTTGCTTTCGGCAATCGACTCCCAACTCCACTAACGATTCTCCTCACGCCTTCTTCACATCCACCCACTGCTTCGTCCGCGCGGACTCCAGCACCGCATCGCACACATACTGCGTCCCCAGTGCGTGGCGGAAATCCGGATAACGCTTCTCCGCCGACGGGTCATCCAGGGACTTGAAGAACTCCGCCAGTTCGTGCGTGAACGAGTGTTCATACCCCAGGCACAGCCCGGGCACCCACCAGTTGCCCGCGTAGGGATGGTCGCCATCGGTACAATGGATACTGCCCCAGCTCCGCCTGTCACCGGGCGCGCCATGGTCGAAATACGAAAGCCGGTTCAAGTCGTGCAGATCCCAGGCAAGGGACTTGTTCTCACCGTTGATCTCGAAGGTATAAAGCGCCTTGTGCCCTCGCGCATAACGCGTCGACTCGAAGATCGCCAACGAACCGTTCTCGAACCGCGCCAGGAAAGCACAGGCATCGTCGATCGTGACCGCCTGCTTCTGCCCTGTGGCCGTGTGAACGCGCTCCTTGATGAAGGTCTCAGTCATCGCACTGACAGAAACGACGTCGCCATTGATCCAGCGCGCGGTGTCAATGCAGTGCGCCAGCAAATCGCCGGTAACACCCGAACCCGCCGCCGCGGCATCCAGACGCCACAGCCCCGCACCCCCCTGCGGCAGCTCTTCGGAGATCGTCCAGTCCTGCAGGAAATTCGCCCGGTAGTGGAAGATCCGCCCGAGTTCACCCGCATCGACGATGTTCTTCGCGTGGCTGACGGCAGGAAGAAACCGGTAGTTATACCACACCAGGTTCGGCAGCCCGGACGCCTCCACGGCCTTCACCATCGTCTCGCCTTGCTCGCCATTCAGCGCGAGCGGCTTCTCGCAGAGGATCATCTTGCCGTGCTTGATGCATTCCAGCGCGATCTCCGCGTGGGAATCGTTCGGCGTGCAAATGTCGACGGCGTCGATGTCCTCGCGGGCGACCAGCTTGCGCCAATCCGTTTCATAGGAAGCATAGCCCCATTTCTCCGCGAACTCCCTCACCTTCGCCTCGTCACGGCCGCAGACGGCCTGCCGGACGGGAACATGGGTGGTGTCGAAAAAGTGGGAAAGCTGCGAATAAGCGTTCGAATGGGTGCGCCCCATGAAGCCGTAACCGATGAGACCGATGCGGACGGGTTTCTTTGACATGAATTCGTTGGATGGAAGTTAGATGGATTTTTCGACCGCGACCATGGTCTCCAAAATGTGTTGCCAGGTTTCCGGCTTCTCAAGTGTGTCGTTCGGAAACATGCAGCCATCCCAACAGATGTGCTTGATGCCGCGGTCTTCCGCGTCCTTCAGCCAGTAGGTCGAGGCCCGTGCGATATCCAGCTTGCCGTTCGGGGCATCGGGCAGGCAATGGCGGCCCGTCTTGTCGTGCGAACCGGTACCATGCACCGAGCCGTCGTTCTGTGCGACGTGGAAATCGATCGTCCACGGGCGCAGGCCGTCCGTCATGATCTTGTAGGCGGACCAGAACTCATCCTCGTTGTAACCCTCCTTGAGAATCGCGGACTCCGGCGCGTTGTAGCCCAGCAGATAGAGATAGGTGTGCGCGAGGTCCGCTTGGAAGCCCACCACCCCCGGCATGCCGGTCGCCTCCAGCGTGTCCAGCATCGCCTTCCACGAATGCATGCCCGCCCAGCAGATTTCCCCCTCGGCGGCAAGACGCTCGCCATGTTCTTGGGCGATGAGTCCTGCCTTCCGGAACGTCTCCGCGATCTTCTTCGTGCCCTCCACCGGATCGCCTGCCCAATCGCTCGGCCCCGTCGCGGAATCGATGCGGATCACCCCGTATTTGCGGACGCCGTGCTCATTGAGCAGCTTCCCGATCCGGCAAGCCTTCTCCACCGCCAGCAAAAACTTTTCCTGATCTTCGGTGGATCCCATCGCGGAAGCACCCACCGTACCCGGCCAAACAGGAGCCACCAGCGAACCGACGTTCAGGCCCAGTCCCGCGATCTTGTCCGCCATCTTCTTCAGATCGTCATCGGAGATGTCCGGGTCCGTGTGCGGGTGAAAAAGGAACAAGTCCACACCGTCGAACTTGCGGCCGTTCACGCTCGCGGCGGCGGTGAGTTCCAGCATGCGCTCGAGCGAAATAGGAGGGTGGTCGGTTCCGGGTTCCTTGCCGACCAGGCCGGGCCACATGGCATTATGAAGATTCATGGAAATATGTTAGCAGGAGTTCTATGGATATATTGTCATCACGATCCGGATGGCCGGTATCGCGGAAAAGGATCACTGATTCTTATAAGCACCCATCGCAGGAGCATCCGGATTCACCTCGGGACCGAAATAGCGCAGCGCGACGAGCGGTTCCGTAAGCGACGTGTTTTTAAACGTAACCCCCTGAATTGCTGCGCCTTCCGTGCAGAAAAACTCATCGTTTGCCAGCTCGTTGAACCGCAGCAACTTCGGACAATTCAACCGCATCTTGTTCGCCGAGCCCTCACCCTGCACCACAATGAGCGAATACGCCCCCTTGTCCTTGATGGTGACCGACTGCCCCGGCTCGACGGTGAGTTCCTTCGCCGTGAAATACTGGAACCCATCCACCTTGCCATACACGATCCACTTGTCGTGGTAACCCTCGCCCTTCTCGGAGGTGACCGGTTCGAGGTAATGGTTGTCCTTGAAATTCGGATCCGTGTTCTTCTCCCAATCGAGCTGGTCGATGATGAAATCGATGTCCTGATGCTTGTCCGCGGGCATGTCCTTCACCAGAAGCGACCATGGCACCTCGCGGCCTTCCACCAGATTCTGATACATCCCGAAAACATCCGAACCCCACTGCGGCTCATACGTGCACAGCGAACCCGGCGCATGGAGAATACACGGATCGATCAGCCACCCCGTGCCGACCTTCAGTCGATAGGCCTTCGACAGGTCGAGGATGCCGTTCTCGCCCTTGTTCCAGTTCGCGATGCACTTGCGGACCTGGTCGCGGGTCGTCCCCGGCTCGAAGCCCATGAAAGTATACGGGAAATTGTTGCCGACGTTGTTGTGCTGCGGCGGAAAGTAGTAGGACTCCGGCTTGCCTTCCTGGCCGACCAGCGCGGCCTGCTCGGCACTCTGGTGCATGTGGTGCGGGATCGGCCCCATGTTGTCGAAGAACTTCGAGTAAACCGGCCACTTGCCATACTTGTCCCACAGCGCGCTGCCGATGATGCCCGCACCCGCCTCCGCGATCGCATCACGCAGGG
>CAXTTX010000091.1:0-14178 GCA_964247045.1 uncultured Verrucomicrobiales bacterium
CCCGGTGCGCGGAGGTCCAAGCGGCGATTTTGGTGGAAACCGCCGCCAGCGCCGCGAGGTGACCTCCCCCGTCACGGTCGCGCCACGCGTGGTCGCCGATGACGGACAGCCGCCGCGCCAAAAGGGCCCGCAATTCGGAAAGATGGTTCATCACGGCAATTTGCCACAATTGAGGCCCGCAGGCAACTCCCCGCACCTATCATCACCAAAACCCTGGCTCTCGCCGCATTCATCGGCACCGGAAGCGCGCCAAGGTGCCGGCTCCTGATGACTACTTGGATTTGGACTTCTTGCGGCCCTTCTTGCCGGCAGGTTCCGCCTCCGCCGAAGGTTCCACATCATCGAATGAGCGGAAGCGGATCTGACCGCCCGCGGGATCCTCGGAAAGGATCATGATCGAGCGGGCCTTGCCGGGATGGCTCCAGATGGAAGAGGAGAATTCCTTCCACGCGTCATCCTTGAAAATGAATCCCCGCATGCCCATCTGGGAGCTATCCGCCTTGGTAGGCGGATTCGCGATCAGACCCGTTTCACCCGCCTTGAACTCGAAGGATTTGTCCTCAAGCTGGAGCTTGAAATTGCTGTCGGTGAGGTTGGTGACCTGGAATGAGCCAGGGGGGAAAGCCTTGAGTGAATCCGCGATCGGAACGACCTTGCACTTGCCATTACCCCCCGGCTTGGCTGGCAGGAAGAGGACGATGGCCGAGTCGCTGCCGGCGACAAGTTCCGCTTCTCCCAACAGTTGCTCTGCGTTGGTCATCGACTCGCGCTCTTTTGCGAGGGTGAAGACCACCTTGCGGGTTTTCAGGGGGACGGTGACGGACTCGCTGTTGAGGAAGCCCCGGATCTCATACTGGACGGGAGCGGAATCCGCGTCAGCGGCGGGATCATGAAGAAACACCTCTGCCGCTTCCTGGTCCCCGGCGTAGGCCAGGAGACGGAGTTTCGCCTTCATGGCGCCCGCCGCGTTCGGGGCCAGGGCGGGTGCCACAAGGGCAAGGCCGAGGCAAAGGGAAAAAGACTTCAGAAGATTCATGGTGGAAATTAGTCTAAGAAGCCCGAACCCGTCCAGATTTTATATTCCGTTGCCCGTCAATTCTCCCCGGAATGGAAACGGGGCGAATCCGGACGGCCAGGCACCCGCCTGATCGGCTCCGAGGACAGGGATTCAGGTGCTCAATCCGGCTTCACGTCGTCGAACGAGCGCAGCCGGACCCCCCCGGAGGAGGGATCTTGGAAAAGGATCATGAAAGACCGGGATTTACCGGGGTGGTTCCAGATCGAGGATGAAACTTCCTTCCAGGCGTTTTCGATGAGGGCATAGCAGCGCATCCCCATCTCGCTGTTCGACTTGGAGGGAAGTTCCTTCAGGATCGAGGATTGGCCCGGCTTGAAATCGAAGGGCTTCTTCTCGAGTTCCAGCCTCACGGGGAAGGGGCTGAGATTCGTGACGTGGAATGACCCGGGCGGGAAGGCCTGGATGGAATCCGGAACCGCCATGGCCAGATACTTCGCCTTCGCTCCCGGCTTGTTAGGGAGGAAAAGGATGATGGAAGAGTCCCCGCCGGCGGGCAAGGTCACCTCACCGAGCAACTGGCCTTCCTTGGTCAGCGAATCCCGTGTGTTCGCCAGGGAAAACATGATCTTGCGGGATTTCAGGGGCACCACCGCCGCGTCACTGTTCAGGTAGCTCTTGATCTCCGCCTTGACCGGTGCGGCCTCCGGAGGAGCCGCAGGGTCGTGGATGAAAATCTCGGGGTTTTCCATATCTCCGGCGAAGGCCAGGAGGCGCAGACGCGCGTTGATGGCGGGTTCCTGGGCAAAGGCCGGAGCGGCCAGGGCCAAGGCAAGGATTGCCGTGAAGAGCTTGGGGCGTGTCATGGGTTGAAAATAGCGGTGACCGACTGCCAGTCTAGACTTAGATTTCCTGGTCATTCAGCCAGCGGAAGGAAACCACGTTGAAACGGCGACCGAAGTTCTGGTTCACGGTGGTCAATTCGGAGCCGCCGGATTCTTTAACTTCATGCTCCGCCGCGTCGGTGGGATCCACATAGTCGGGGAAGCGCTGCACCACGGCCTCGCACCAGGCGCGGGCGATGACGTTCCCGCCAGCATCGGTGGCTTCACCATAGCCGCGGATCTTGAAAGTATCCCCGCGGACGGTGGCAACGGGCGCCAGTGCCGCCATCAAGTCGCCCTGGGTGATGTAGGAGGGAGTTCCCTCGCTGGTGAAACCGTTCATGGATTCCGGGCTGGCAACGCCTTTCTTACGGGCGTTCGCCACTGACGCGTAGGTCACGGCCTTGCCATCCTGAGTGAGGTAATCCTGGTTGATCCCGCTGTTGTCGATGGCCGTCTGAAGCAGCCCCGACAAAGTATGGAGTCCGGAGGCAGTACCAAGGCGACGGTTCACAAACTCACCGATGGAAAAGGCAGGAGCATGGTCTTCCTGGCCGCGTTTCCCGATCTCGACGACGATCGCCGTGGCGAGGCTCTTGATCTGGTCGTCATTGAGGGAGCGGAATCCGCCCCAGCGCAAGGGATCCGAGAACGAGGCATTCTTGGGGATGGCACCGCTGAGAGGCAGTGAGGTGCGTACCAAGGGAGTCTCACCATTGAGCGGGTAGGTCTTGCTCGAGAAGTCGCTGCCCGACAGGGCGGCACCATTGATCTGGCGGTCACGGAGCGACGAGAGCACCGCGCGCCAGGCATCCACGGAAGTGGAATTCAGGTTGAAGGGGCCGGAGATTCCGAAGTAGGTGGCCATTTTTCGCGGAAGCTCTTCCTTGCTGGTGCCATTGATATCGTCCGCCAGGCTATCCGGCTCGCCGCTGACAACGATCGGGGCGATTCGGTTGTTGATGGCGTGCTTGGTGCCCGCGATGAGATTCTTCAACACCGTTTTGCGGTCGCGGTCCTCCGAGATGAAGGCCGAGCCCGCCTGGGAGCCGTAGGCCGTGATCGAGGAGAAATAGTATCTATCCCACAGGCTGTCGTTCAGCAGGTAGGAATGGTCCAGCATGGTGGTGCTGCCGGTCGCCACGACCGTGTTTGGAGCAATGAGCGGATGCGCCCTGGCATTGCCGAAAGGATGCGTCACCCGTGGCAGGTTCGAACTGGTGACGGGTGTTGAGTGGATCATTTCGCCAAGCGAGGACATCGGGGCCACGGGCACGTGCATCATCGGGACAAACGAAGAGCCATCGGCCCGTGCGCTGCTGGCGCCGAAATAGCCGCGGAAAGTGTCCGGGTCGATATCCACCCCATCAGGGAAGTTTTTGAAACCACCGTTCATCTGATAAAGACGGAGGTCATAGCTCTGGTTGGCGAGGCCGACGAAGTTGGAATTCTGTTCGGCGCCCTCCACGACCGGGTTGTTGAAGAGCCAGGGCTTGCTGTCCGTCGTCACGTCCTTGGTGGCACGCGCGGACATCTCGAGCATGGCGATGGTCTTCTTGCCTCCGGGCCCGCTATCCGTCGGGCTCTGGAGGAGTTCGTTGGCCTTGTAGGTCCGCGAGATGGTTGTCGGGGTTCCCGGCGCGAGGATCTCGGCCCTGGGGTCAGGCGGGGTGCCCGGGAAGGTGAAACTGTAGCTGCGCAGACGGTCGGCTGCCACCCCGGAGTTATCGGAGTCGGAATTCACCGCCTTGTAGTCGATATTGCCCGGGTCGCGGCCGGCGAGAATGTCCACTTGGAAGCTCTTGGTGTCCTTGGTGCGTTCCCGCGCGTGGAGCACCCTGACGTCCACCTTGACCGAGTCCGCGTTGGATTTTAAATCCGCGGTTTTCAGCATGATGGGCACGTAGGCTCCCGTCACGTTGCCCGCGCCAGGTGAGTCTCTTTCGAACTTGTATTTCGTCAATCCATCACGGGCACCGAAAGCCAGGTGGTCACCTGAAAGGCCGGCACGTCCGGTCCAACCGGGAACCGTTTCCATTCCCATCTGGTTGTTGGTGCGATGATCGACATTGCCGAAGTTCGACTCGGATCTCCAGTCGAAGAAGGCATAGGGATTGTACTCGTCCCGGGTTTCCTTCCCCCAGGTCCAGTCACCGTCGACCCGCGGAGAAAAGACTTTCACCTCGCCGGGAAGCAACTTGAGCGACCTTCCCGCGGCATCGTTGGTGCCGTCGGTGAGGATCATGGTGATGGCCTTGCGGGCGGAGGCATCGTTCTCCCACTTGGATTGGAAGCGGGCGAGGGAATAGAAACCCTGGTTCTGGGCATCGGTCGGGGTTGGGTTGTTCGGCCTGAATGGCTGCGAGCCGCCCTCGGCCGAGATCTTGGTGAATTTGAAGCCGACCGGGGGATCCCAAATCCGGATGCGGAGCTGATCAAGATTCAACGCGACATCATAGGGATTATACAGGGTGACGATTGGATCGTAAACAAGATGGACCACCCCGTAGTTGCTATTGCCGCCGGGGCCGCCGTATTGGTTGTAGAAACTCATCCGGCCGCCGATGTGCTCGAGGTGGGTGACGATCGAGAAAGCGACCTGCAGCTTCGCGAGGACCGGAAGAAGCCGCTGCGTGGTCGGGGAAGGCTGCACACCCGAGCTGAAGATCTTCAGGTCGCTGTCGTTCACGCGATAGGACGGCGTTCCGTTGCCCTTGGAGATGAAGCTGTATTTCTTATAGAGATCCCGGAAGAAATCCCAGTTAGGGGCACCGGTGTCGGCACCGAAATTCGACGGGTAAGGACCGAAGGAAGCCGACGAGGGAAGCCCCTTGCCATCCCCTTCAAAGGCGGAAGTGAGGTCATACCTGAGTCCGCCGGTAGCACTGTCGGTCAGAAGGCCGAAGGAGTCGGTCGTGAAATCGTGGAACCGCTTTTGGATTTCCTCACTGCCTTGTTTCCCGGGAACGGGGATCTTGGCCGTGTCCATGGAGATGAGGTTCTTGGGGTCCTTCAGTGAATCCTCCAACATCTTCTCGATAATGTCGCCGCGAACGCGGACGGGTGCGAAGCGGCCGGCGATTTCCTGACCAACACCATTCACCGTGGTCGGGTCACCCAGGCTGATGGGAGCTTTGACGCTTTCATCGAAGACACCCCAGGCATAACGGCCCCATTTGCCATTGGGGCCCAACTTCACCTTGTTGGCATTCACGCCGTTGGAGACACCATTGTTTTCAAGTTGCTCCGAGACCTTGGTGCTGCCGACCAGATTGACGACATCCGTGCTGATGTCCAACTTGTTGCCGGGAAGGTTGGTATCCAGCGCGTCATCCACCTTGGCAGTGGAGACAAGCCAGCCGCCGAAAAAGTCGCCCTTGTTGGAGTATTTCGGAGCACCGTTCTGGGAAGGACTCCAGTGCCAGTCGGCGGCCAAGGTCGCGTCGGCGGGACGTTTCCAAGCCCCGGTCAAGTGAGGGCGTTGCGGGCTCTGCATCACCACCGAGGAATCGGCGGAGACGGCAGCATCCGGTCCTAGATTTTTCTGGAGTTCGCCCAAGGCGATCATCATGCCCAGGCGCGCGTTCTCGCGGGCGATGGCGCCCGAGGATGCTTGGCCGGAGGCGCGGAGCGAAATGGAAGAAAGCGAAAGCAGTCCCACCGCGATCACCACCAGCAGAATCATGAGACTCAGGGTAATGATAAGAGCGAAACCTGCGGCTTCCTTTTTGCGTTTGTGAGCGATTTGCACGGGTTTTAGGGTTGGGTTGACGGCCTTTCGGCTGAGGGCGAATGGCTTTCCGCCGAGCGAAAGCCAATTGCCTCCATGGGGTTTGTCTAGGGATAAACCTATCCCAGAGGTGGCTTTTGTAAATACTCCGAATACACATGCACATATTCGTTTCGCCTTTGGCAGCTTCCTTGACAGCTTTCCTCTCCCACCTCCGGCGTTAAAGAGATTAAGCCGATTTATGCCCTGAAAACAAGGGGTTTTGGAGAAATCGTTTACGCGATTACCTCCCTTTGCGTGCTGCCAAAAAACCCCATCGCCGGAGCAACAGACCGTGGCCGAGAGGTCCCGTGGATTCGGGGCAAACTTGTCCAGGCGAGTGTTTCCGGGTTTTTCGCATCCGGACTCAGGCTTCGCCAAGCAAAGGATCCGGGAAGGAGAAACCACAGTGGGAGCGACAGCAGGCACTAACAGATCGAAGAATCGTCAAATGGAAGCGGATGAATGAGGAAGATGCAGCCGATGGTAAATTGCCGGTGTTGTTGGGTGTTGTGAACGGCGACCGAAAGGCGGGGCGAAAATCCATCTTCATGCACTACCGGGGAACCGCGGCAGGGTTGCTTGCTGAAAGCGGCAGCAGGCAGCCGTAGTCCAAGGCGCTTCGCGCTGCCCCGCCGACCTATTCCCCCCCTTAGACGGAAGCTACCCGAATCATGGGAACAAGGTTTCCAATCACCGCCGCCTGATTGACAAGCTCAAAGGCTCGCCGATAGTCACACTGGATAGCCGGAATCAGCAACCCGCCCGGTAGCCAGAAACCCAAAACATCCGTTCCCTTCGCCTACGCATGGCAGCGACCGACGCTCCGGTTTTCCGGCACGGGCAAGCTGCCCCGGCGGACAAAAAGCATGAGATGATTTCCATTTCATCCACCGGTCTCCGGTCTCAAGAAAAGGGGAAAACCACTACGCCAGCGTCAGGTGTTTCCAATCCACCACCATATATTACAGAGGCACAATTGACCTCTCCTTCCTTGATCTCAACTCGTTTTCTGAAATCTATGTTTCAAACCCGCCTCTGAACTTTCGTTTGCAAACCCACTTGGAAGATTGTCGGCACCCATCCCGCGGAATCGGATTTCCGCAGGGCCGAGCCAAGAGGGACTGTACCCGCATTTCCTGAAGCAGGTCTCCCATCAAACCCAACCAGCTACTTATAAGCTACCCGGAAGATACCCAACCGTATCTCCCAAAACCCCGACAGTAACCATACCCATGAAACCCACATTATTTGTCAGAACCCTGTTGAATACCTCCCGTGCCCGCAAAGGGACGTTTAAAAGCGCTCCCCTGTTTGCCTTGGCGGCGAGCGTGGTGATGATCCAATACGCCGGTGCCGTGGACTATCAATACGGTTCAACGACCACCACTTTCGACCTCGGCTTCACTCCGGATCTTGGACCAACCATCTCCACCACGGCGGATAGACTGATCTTCAGCGGCACGAACGTTTCCTACACCGCGACCGATGATCTCGGCGCCCTTTCGGCCAACCAAGTGGTCTTCAACGGAACGGCCAATCCGATCCAGACCGTGACCGTCGCCCGCGGAGCCGGTGCCAACTCCATCACCTTGGGTGGAACGAATCCGGTGCTGAACTTTGCCACACCGAATGGAACTCTCGTGCCTGTCATTGACAATCTGGATTACACCTACGCCGCCAACGGCTTCATCACCAAGTCCTTTGCCAGCGGCAATGGCCAATCGAACCCGATCTTGAACGGTGCCTTCGCCTTGGGGAGCAACAACCTGACGATTTCCGTTGCGGATACAGGCGGAGATGCCCTTCCGGAATTACGGATGAACGGCCTGATCACGGGCACCGGCACACTAACCTTCAACAACGCCAACACCCTTCCCGCGGGAATCGGGGCACCCACCAACAATGAGTCCTGGGGCACGCTGCTGATTACCGGAAACAACGCCGGATTCAGCGGACCGGTAAACATCGTGAAGGGCCGCCTGATCGTAAACAATGACAATGGCCTCGGCACGGGCCTCGTCACGGTGACCGGCTCACTGACGAATGACAATGCAGGCGTTCTCGCTCTGGGCGGCAACAACGTCACTCCCCCGGCGTACGGCGGTCTTGGCGCGTTACCCGGCATCACCCTCCCCAACAACATCATGCTGGGCGGACAGGTGAGCGGAGCGAAATACAACATCGGCCTCTATAGCCAGTCCGGCGTCAACACCATCAGTGGTCTTGTCACGCTCACCCAAGCCACGGTGAACGTCCAGGTGAATGGTTTGGGATCCCTCAACCTGAGCGGCGGCCTCTCGGAGAGCGTCGCAGGCAATTCCATGGTGAAGTCCGGCAACGGCCTGCTGATTGTGAACAACGGGACGTTCACCGGTGCCAACTCGGCCGTCAACGGCGGTAACCTCGCCTTCACCGGCACCCCGCTGCCAGGTGGAACCATCAATATCATCAACGACGGCAACCTCAACATCGGTGGGGCTTATCCTACCCTGGGTTCGGTGCTTCCGCGGGTGGCCGCCGCCTCGACGGGCATGCTCGCCATCACCGGCGCAAACGCGGACACGGTGAGCTTCCAGGGCTATCCCACGCTTGGGCTCGGCGCCACCGCGGGGGGGGCAAATTTCTCCGGCACGTTGACGCCCGACAACACCACAAACCGCTATCGCCTCGGCGGCGGCGGCGGCACCCTGACCGTTTCCGGCACGAACACGCTCACCGGCGGCAACTCGGTGGAAATCCGCAACAATCCGGTGATTCTCACTGGCTCCAACAATTACACGGGAGGAACCACCCTCACCAACAACACCCTGACCTTGGCAGCGGCGGGAGCAATCGGAACCTCGGGAACAATCGTCTTCAGCGGAGGAACGTTGATCTTCACCGCCGCCAACACGACGGACTACTCGGCACGGTTCGGCACAAACCTCAACCAAGTCTACAACCTCAACACCAACGGCCAGGACGTGACGCTTGCAAGCACGTTTGGCAGCGCGGGCGGGACCTTCAACAAGACAGGTGCCGGAACCTTGAGCTTCGGCAACGGGACCGTCGCCGCGTCATTTGCCGGCACCACGGTGAACGTCGTCCTCGGTGGATTTACCTTGGCTCCACTGGCAGACTTAGTCGCCGCAGGCAATGTTGTCTCCAACAACGGGAACGTTTCGATAGCGGGAGCCCTTACCGCAAACGGGGAATTGCAAATGGGTCAAGGCGTCGGAAGCAACACGACGGTCACGGTTCCCAACGGGGGAACGATTACCGCGAACAACTGGACGCAAGTGGGCCGGGGCGGTGGCACGGGAACCCTCAATATCACAGGTGGCACACTTACGAAAAACGGTGGCAATGCGTTCGTTGTGGGAGACCGCGCCGGTCCGGCATCGACCGGCACCATCAACCTAAGCGCTGGCACGATCAACCAGACAGGAGGCCAATTGTGGATCGGACAAGACGGCAACGACCCTGATGTTCCAAGAGCCACGGGAACCGTGAACGTCAGCGGAGGAACGTTCACCGTGAACTCGTGGCTCGCGGTCGGTCGCGAGGGCGGTAACGGCACGCTGAACATTTCCGGAGGTACCTTCACCAAACAAGGGGGAGATCATACGGAAATCGGTGGCAGCAGCGGTGCCACAGGAATCGTGAACGTCACCGGCGGTAGTTTTACCGGCAACGGTGAGACCCGACTGGGCCTGTCCACCGCGGGCAGCGGCACGCTTACGGTTTCCGGATCCGGCTTCGTCGATGTAGGCATTGTGAAGCTGGCCTTTGCGGGCACGGGTAACGGCACCATCAATCTTAACAGTGGCGGCATCCTGAGCGTCACGCGGATCGAAAAAAGCACCGCGGGCAACGGGATCGTGAATTTCGGCGGTGGCACACTGGTTGCAAAAGGACCTTCGTTGACTTTCATGACCGGGCTGACCAGCGCGAACCTCAATGCCGGCGGTGTGACCATTGATACCGTTGCCAACGATATCACAATTGGCCAGAATCTCCTCGCCGGCACTGGCGACGGAGGAGTTAAAGTGATTGGTGGCGGCATCGTTCGTCTAACCGGCACTGGCAACACGTATACCGGTCCAACGGAAGTCGAGGATGGCACCTTGGAACTCGTGTCCCCTTTCCTTTCCGACACGTCCAGTGTCACGATTGGAACAGGCACTACCCTGATGCTGAGCTACTCGGGAACCGACACGGTCGGAAGCCTGACAATCGATGGAAATGTCATCCCTGCTGGCACAACTGTAGATGCCGTCAGCCATCCGTTCCTTATCACCGGGACGGGCGCGCTGTTCGTGGCCGGGGGAGCCCCTCTCACCGGTTATGACGGGTTCAAGGCGAATCCGGCGAACAACCTGACCGCCGGCGTCAACGATGGAGCCACGCAGGATCCGGACTTCGATGGAATTCCGAACCTTCTCGAGTTCGTTCTCGGCGGACTTCCGAACGGAGCGGGTTCCTCGAACACCTCCATCCTGCCGACGGTGACCCAGGATGCGACCAACCTCACGGTCTCCTTCAAGCGCACGGACGCTTCTGAGACAGATGCGGGTCTGGTCTTGAAGGTGCAGTGGTCCGCGGATCTGGTTACTTGGGGTGCGCCAAAGGAAATCGTCATTCCGGCGACAACCACGGGTATTGTCAATGTGGCGGAAGATTCGCCAACTCCAGATCGTGACACCATCACCGTGACGATTCCGAAGACCGGCAACGAAGTGGGCCAAAAGCTCTTCGCCCGCGTCAATGCCGTTCGGTAACCGATAGCATTCGCTAGATTCCAAGCCGCGGGCTCCGGAAGGGGTCCGCGGTTTCTTGTGCGGGAAAAGACAGCATGCGGGAAAACATGGGCGGGTCGCCTGTGCCCCCTTTTCTCAAACGCCCTCGGACATGCCGTGGGGGAAGTGCCTGCTGGCACAGGCATCACAAATTCCGTGGCTGAACTTCGCCTCGCTGTGGCGCTGGATGTAGCTTTCCAACTGATACCACTGGCCGTCCTCATCGCGGATGTCCTTGCAGAACGCGCAGGTGGGGAGGATGCCGCGCAGGGTCTTCACCTCCTGCAGGGCGTTCTGGAGAGAGCCGATGAGGGCTTCCTTTTCCTTTTCGAGTTGCTTGCGGCGCTCGATCTCCTGCTGGGCGAGGCTGAGTTCCAGTTTCACTTCGGAAACCTCCTTGAGAATGGCCAGCACGGGGCGGTTCTCGATCTCCATGCCGTATTTACGGTTCTGCCAGGTGATGTAGAAATATAGGAAGGGGAACGCGAAAATGCTGATGGCCAGACGGCTCACGAAGGTGCCGGCCATGATCTGGAGATACTCGGGATTGCCAAGGAAGGCGCCGGTCGCGAACAGCACGACATCCAGCCACATGACGCCGAGGAGGGTGAGGAAGGCGCGCAACCAAAGCTTCACCTTGAACTCCGGCTTGCCAAGGAACTCCCAGGCGATCGCCAGGAAGACCAGATCGGCGAAGGCCGCGAGAATGGAGGCCGTGTAAATCCGCAGGCTCTGCGGCGGGAAGTACGTGGCATGCCCGGGGCCGGAAAGATGGATCTGCCAGTGCAGGACCAGGGTCACCACCGGCACCATGACCGAGACCCCGATGATCGTTGAAATCGCGATGCGCGTGGCGCGGGGACCATCGAAGACATACACGACGAAGACGCCTAACAGAAGCGCGGTGTAGAAGACGGTGGAGCCGACCATGAGCGACAGCCCCGGAAGCTCCACCCTGACGCCGGCATCCGTGGTCCACACCATGACGGCGGTGAGGCTGCCGATGAGCGCGTAGAAGTGGGCAAGGCCGAGACGATTCCGCAACGAGTGGGCGAACAGCACCAGGAAGTAAACCGCGATGGCTTCGCAGACGAGAATCAGCAGCTCATTATCCATTCACTCTTGGCTTGGGTCATTTCACAGGCGGACAGGCCTTTCAGGGCAGCCGGAATTGCGGTGGGGGTGGCGAGGGGAATAACGTGTGATCCCCGGCAAATGCAAGCGATCCCGTGTAGATGCGGGGATTCCCACCCACCTGCTTTTGCGGGGCTCCCTCACTGTGAACACTACCCGGGGATTCCCGATTGCGAAACAGGAGACTTTCGATCTGCCCTGTTGACCAGGTTTGCGGCGCGGCCAAAGCTCCCGGGAGTGAATCCTTCCGGACAATCCAGCGGTTTTCTGGCAAATCTCCCCGCCGAAGAGGAACCCCGCTATTGGGAGATGGCCCCGGGGAAGCGGTTGGCATGGAATGAGTATGGAGATCCGGGCGGCCACCCCGTGATGTATTATCATGGGTGGCCGAGTTCCCGCCTGCAGGCCCGTCTCGCCCATCATCTCGCCTTGGAACGGAGTCTGAGGATCATCGCGATGGACCGGCCAGGCATGGGAGCCTCGACCTACGAGCCGGGGCGGACGCTGCGTTCCTGGCCGGATCTGATCGCTTCGTTCGCCAACTCGCTCGGGATCCGGAAATTCGGGCAGTTGGGCGTTTCGGGCGGTGGTCCTTATGTCCTGGCCTGCGCGGCAGGCATCCCGGAGCGACTGACGGGCTCCGCCGTCCTGGCGGGTGCGGTGCTGCTCAGGACGGTGGATAGCGGACTCCGGGGGCTCCACCCGGCTTACCGGATGATGATCCCTTTTCGCCGGCTGCCTTCCGCCTGTTTCGGCGTCTTGTTCCGGGGTGCGGCCGTGGCGACGCGTCTCCGTCCGGAGTCACCTCCCCTGTCCTGGCTGCTGCGCACGATCGACAAGGACGACCGGAAGATCCTTGGCGACCCCACGGTCTGGGCAGCGGTGACCGGCAGTTTTCGCGATGGCGTGCTGGCGGGCGGCGGCCGCGGAGTGATGACCGAGGCGGATATCTACTTCCAGCAACCTGGCTGGGATCTGGCGACAGTCCCCCACCCCATCCGCTATTGGCACGGAGGCGGAGACCGGAACATCCCCCTTTCCATGGTCCGGGAATTCACCGGGAAAATCCGCGGAACGGTGCTGGAGGAGGACCCATCGCTCGGTCATTTTTCGCTGGTGCTCCGGAAGGCACCGGCGGCCTTGGACTACCTCGCCGGGCTTGCCACGAAATCCGGCGATTGACGGAATCCATCCCTCATGGATGTTAGCGGCCAATGCGGGATCAACCGGCACCCCTGATGAACGAACGAGACGAAACGGAACCGCCCGAGGAATGGGTACATGTCGGGCACTATTCCACGCTGGAGCAGGCCTACGACCACGGGCTGGTGGTGCTGGCCATGGGTGAAGCCTGCCGGGTGGAACCGGCTGAGACGCCGGGCGAGTTCGATTTGCAAGCGGAGGTGCGGCCCGCGCCGAAGATCTCGGAAGAGCTGGACGCCTATGGAAAGGAAAACGCGGCGGCGAGGCCGCTCGTTTCCCCGGTACGGGAATTATTCCGCTATTCGGCGGGTTGGCCAATGGCGGGGCTGTGGATTTTCATTTTGCTGGTCGTCTTCATCTGGAAGGCGAAGGACCCGGGAATTGTGGATCTGGCGGCGTCTTCCAGTATCGGGCTGTTTGAACGCGGGGAATGGTGGCGGCCCTTCACTGCGCTTTTTTTCCATGCGGATGTACCGCACCTGGCAGGTAACATCGTGGGCGGGGCGATCTTCGGGATGCTGGTTTCCCGCTCGATGGGGCCGCTGCGGGGCTGGGTGGCGATTTTGGCCGCCGGGACGCTGGGCAATGTTCTCACGGCCTGGGTGAACTATCCGGCGCAGTTCCTGGCCATCGGGGCATCCACGGCGGTTTTCGGGGCGCTGGGGATTCTATCAGGGCTGGGGATCGCGGAGACGTTCCGGGACCGGGCGCAGCTTTCCTGGGCGAGGATCGTGGCGCCGGTGGTTGCCGGGGTGGTCCTCCTCAGTTGGCTGGGCAGTGGCAACGGGGATGGCCATACGGACGTGGTGGGCCATGTGCTGGGCTTCGGATCAGGGCTGCTGGTGGGCGGCGCGAGCGGGCTGGTGGCTCAGGAGCGGTCCTGACGGTGCAAAATTGCGAGCCTGTCCGGCGTAGTGGAAATGGCCGCGAATTTTCCACGGGATCGCATTCCGGTTGCGATGGGCGCGGCGGGGTGGAAAATGCGGGCCATAGAAGACATGAGCACTGAATCCCAAGCCATCGAAGTCGAGGTGGTCGCCGTCGATGGAATTGTCCCCGCGGCGCGGCCTGCACGGCGGGAGGAATCTGCCCGTCCGGAAACCGGCGGCGGGGCTTCATGGCGCGGGCTGCAAGGGCGGGTTCTCAAGCTGGATTCCAGATGGTGGCCGCTGTGGGTTTTCCTGGGGATCCTCGGGGTGTTGCTGTTGCTGACCTTCGGTCTGGTGATCGGGGTTCTTTTCGTGGTGTTCCAAGTGGTGAGGAAGATCTTCCGGGCGATTTTCGGTTGAGCCCCTCGCGCGAGGCGGTTTGTTAGAAGGCCACCTCGATCTCCCGCTCGGTTTCAATCGCCACGGGACCGATCAGCCCCGACGGGGGGAGAGGAGAATCAGG
>CAXTTX010000092.1:0-14022 GCA_964247045.1 uncultured Verrucomicrobiales bacterium
GGGGCGCTGCTCGTGGTCTTCGGGCGGCAGGATCCGCATGTGCCGGTGGAGGGCAGGCGACTGATCCATACCACGCTGGAGGACGCCGGAGTGGATTTCGAATGGCACGAATTCAATGCCGCACACGCGTTTCTCCGGGATGAAGGAGTGCGTTACAATCCGGCCTTGGCGCGGGTGACGATGACCTTATTGTTGAGATTTCTCGGTGAGAAATTGGCCTGACCTGATTTGGAAAAAGACAATCACCCGCGGATTGACAGAAGAGCAGCCTTTATGGGTTGACCAGCGGGGGGGCGGTCATCAGATTTCGTCCCGAAACCGACAGGTGCATGGAATCCGGTGAAAACCCGGAACAGTTGCGCTGCTGTAACTGGCTACGAAGCCTCATCAAGCCAATCCGGGAAACCGGGTGAAGGCGGGGCCAAGGTCTGAAGCCAGGAGTCAGAATACTTCACCAGTCAGTTCTCATCATTTGGAAACTTCATCGCAAAATGAAGGATGAGGGGTCGCTGGCCGGCCTCAGGGCACCCTGTGCCGTGGGGAGAGGTGGCGGTCCCTTGATTCGTCATCGAACAAAGGATCGTCACAATACATGAAACACACAGCCAGCACTTCCTTGGCCGCACTCGCGGTCTCTTTCCTCCTCGGTTCACCGGCCTTCGCAGCCCTGAACTTTTCCGCCGGATATGGCGGGGCGGAGTATTACACCCATAGCAATTCGGACAATCTCCACAGCTACGACTGGGGATCGGACGGGAACCTCTACTACGCGACCGCGACGCCCTCCTTCACCTCCGGGGGCTTTTATCGCTTCAACGGGACGACCACGAGCACCCTCGCCGGTGCGAGCGGGGATTTCTCCGGGACAAGCGTCGTGGCGGTCGGCTCGTCGATTTTCTATAACGACGGCAATTTCCCGGTCGCGGGGATCTACCGCCACGATGTTGGCAGCTCCGGCGCACCCGTGGAAACAGCCGTAGGCCACTACGCGCTGGGATCCTACGGAGGCAATCTTTTGACCACGGGTGCCGCGGGATTCGGCCAGCCGACGCACATCAACTACTACTCCGGGGGTGACCTGGGATCGACGATCGATCTGGGAGTGGTCGCCGCCACTTCCTCCCCGGGGCCGCTGGTATTCGACGGGGCCGGGAACTTGTATTACGCGCCCGGATTCGGGGACTCCAGCATCTACCGCTGGTCGGCCGCCGAGGTTGCGGCCGCGATCTCCAGCAATGGCGTGAACGGATTGACGGCGGATGGCCACCTGTGGGTGGCCTATGGAGCGACCTCCCTGGGCATCTATAGTGGCGCGAGCTCGCTGCTGGTGGACGAAAACGGCGATGTGCTGGTGTCATTGACCAACTTCAGCGATCCTTCCCTACTGGTGAAGTTTGACGGGGACGGCAGCGGGGACTTTACCACCATCCTCGAATCCACCGACCGGCTTGGCGACTTGCGCAGCCACGACGGAGAGATCTACATCTCGAATGCGAACCAGATCCTGCAAATCGTGCCGGAGCCTTCCTCGCTGTTACTCACTGTCATGGCGGGCGGGGCTTTCCTGAGGATCCGCCGCCGGGCCTGAGGAATTCGCCTGCCACGCTTCATGAACTTCCCGCAAGGAGTCAGGCATGGGATCGCGGGCGGCGCGCTCGCGGTCTTTGCCACGTCCGTTGCCAGCGCCGGCCCATACTCGCTGGGAACGCTGGACGGCAGCAACCCGTATGACGCGCCGGTTCCCGGTTTCACCGGGCCGCACGGGGCCGGAAAGGCAAGGCTGGAGAACGGCCTGGGCGGCTTCATGAACCCGGGAAACCGCGTGAACCCGGTGTTTTTTGCCTGGGCCTCGGACTATTCGGACTACGAACGCTCGGACAGTGATACCGCCTACAACGACCCGGCTTACGCGTTGGGACCGGTGACAGGCGACAACTTCGACGTCGTCGCGCTGGGCGACCTAACCGCGGCGAAGATCACTGCGGGTGATCCCGCGGGCAGGGTCACGCTGCATTTCACGAAGCCCATCCGGAATCTATCAGGAGCGGATTTCGTGATCTTCGAGAACGGCATCATCGCTGCGACCGATACCGGCGGCGTGGGGGTCGGCGGGGTGTTCGCGGAGCTGGCCTACGTTGAGGTTTCCGCGGACGGGGAAAACTTCCACCGGTTCAATCCGACTTCGCTGACGCCCGCTTCGGTCGGACCTTACGGATCGCTCAATCCCAGCAATGTTTACAACCTCGCGGGCAAGCATGTGAATTCCTACGGCGAAAGCTGGGGGACACCCTTTGACATCGGGCAAACGGGTTTGAGCGAGATCTCCTACATCCGGCTGGTGGACATCCCGGGCAACGGCGCGTTCAAGGACAGCTCGGCGCACGCGATCTACGATTCCTGGCGTACCATGGGATCGGGAGGATTGGACCTGGAGGCGATCGGCTCGATTTCCACGGCGATGACCTTCGGTGAATGGCCCTTGCTGGAGGGATTGCCGGAAGGGATGAAGGGCAAGCTGGATGATCCCGACGGCGATGGAATTTCGAACCTGCTGGAATACGCCTTTTGCCTGGTGCCCTCGGAGCGCGACTCGCCGACGAGCGGGTGGCGGCAAGTGACGGTGCAAGATGGCGGGGCCTACTTCGAGGAAGTGGTTTGCACACGGGACGAGCGGCTGGTGGACCTGACGCGTGAATTGCAGGTGACCGAGGATTTCGTGGAATGGACCACACTGGCCAGCAGCACGGCGGGTGGTGCGTTCCAGTCGGAAAACGGCTTCACGCCGGTGATCACCGATGCAAGGATGGGCAGCATCGCGAGCGTGGGAGTGATCCGCGAGGACCGCATCCGGGACACGCGCCCGCTGACAAGTTCCAGCAAGAGATTCTACCGGCTGAAAGTGACCGGCAATTGAAGCGATGAAACCGGACCGGCCAACCCACCCACCCATCGCCTCTCCCGGCAACAAGGGCGGCTTCTCGCTGATAGAGATCCTGGTGACGGTGGCGATCATCAGCGTGCTGGCCACGGTGGGCTATGGCACGGGGACTGCCATGATCCACAAGGCGCGGGTCACGCAGAGCTTTTCCAACCTCAAATCACTGGCCATCGCCAACGCCACCTACGAGGCCGACCAAGGCGAATTCTGTCCGGCGGACGACCAATACAACATGAAACGCTGGCACGGGGCGCGGACCTCCTCCGGCGGAAAGTTCGATCCCACCCAAGGTTTGCTTTCACCCTATCTGGGGAAGAGCCGGCAGGTGAACATCTGCCCGCTTTTCAAAAGCATGGTGGGAGAGGAAGCGAGCTTCGAAGCAGGAACAGGTGGCTACGGGTACAATGCCTCTTACATCGGCGGCCGGCCCGGCGGGCAATACAACCGGAACACGAAACTACGGGTTCCCGGCAAGTCCAGCAACGTCGAGGATCCGGCAAGGACGGTGATGTTCACCACGACAGCCTACGCTCGGGAGTCCGGGCTCCAGGAGTATCCCTATTGCGAGCCGCCATTCTGGGATTACGGCTCGGGGCCATCCGGCGTGCGACCGAGCCCGACGGTACACTTCCGCGCGGACGGCAAGGCGCTGGTGGTTTGGTGCGACGGACACGTCAGTGCCGAGGCAAAAACCGATGCCCAGGCTGGCTATAATCCCCACGGCGGAGACAGCGAAGGGCTGGATCTCGGGTGGTTCGGCCCGGATGAGAACAACGGTTTTTGGAACACGCGCCGCCCGTGAACGTGAAAGCTCCCTGCCCCCGCGAAAGCGGTAAGCCATGTCGCTCCGAGGGAAAATCAAGGCCCCGAACGTACCTCGCCGGTTGATAGGGCTCCCGAAATGACGTTGACCGCCAACCCGGAGCGTGCGAGTTTCCCGCATCTATGAAGTGTATCCCGGCTCTCTCCGCCATTGCCGTTCTGGGCCTCGCGGCCTGCGACACGATGAACCGCCCGATCAGCAGCGGGGACTTCGATCCGCTCCGGCCGCCGGGAGGCAACGTCGGTCCGCGGACGGCTGCGGTGACGGGATTCAAGGCCGGGCAGTTCGTGCGCTCGTCCATGGACAACACGGCGTTTTTCAAGAACAAGCCGAGCGGTGACGCGGACGCGGACAAGCTGCTGACCCGCGGCACCTCAATGAAGGTAATCTCCAACTACGACAGCTATACCAAGGTGGAACTCGACAGCGGGGAAATCGGCTTCGTCCCGACCGTCATGCTGGAGGATCCCAACGCCGTGGCCCAGGTGCCCGCCACCAATCCTGGCGAATACCAGGTCTATCCGCCGCTCCCGCAAACTGGAGTCGGCCAGCCCCTGCCGACCTTCGATCCCACCGGTCTGCCGCCGGAGGGGTCCATCCCCACGGTGATCGATCCGGACGCGCCCGCGAACAACACGCCGGTGCCGCCCGTGACCCCGACGACGGATACTTTTCCAACACCTCCGGTCGTGCCGCCCTCCGGAGGAGCCGTGCCTCTTCCGCCGAACGGAGAGGAAGCGACGCCGAAGGTGGAGAAAGAGCAGTGAGGTAGCCCGGGGTTCCAAGCCCAACCCAAAAATCAAGCGCGGTAGCGCTCGTAGGCATCGACAATGCGCCCGACGACGGGATGGCGGACGATGTCGCTCTTGGTAAAATGGCGGAACGCGATGCCCTCCACGTCCTGCAAGGCGTGCTCGGCCTCCGCCAGGCCGGAACGGACGCCGGGCTTGAGGTCAACCTGCGAACTATCCCCGGTGATGACCATGCGGGATTCCTCGCCAAGGCGGGTGAGAGCCATGAACATTTGCTCGCGGGTCGTGTTCTGGGCTTCGTCGAGAATGACGAAGGAGCGCGACAGGGTCCGTCCGCGCATGAAGGCGAGTGGCGCGATTTCAATGCTGCCATCTTCCAAGTAACGCTGCGCTTCCTCGGGATCCAGCATGTCGTGGATGGCGTCGTAAAGGGGACGGAGATAGGGAGCGACCTTCTCCTGGAGGTCGCCCGGAAGGAAGCCGAGAGCCTCACCGGCCTCGACCGCGGGACGGGTGAGGATAATGCGCTGCATGACCCGTTTCTTGAGCAGGGTGAGACCCATGGCCATGGCCAGATAGGTCTTGCCCGTGCCGGCGGGGCCGAGGCCGAAGACGACGTCATGGGTCTCGATGGCACGCGCGTAGTCGAGTTGCGCGGGGGTGCGTGGAATGACCGGCTTGCGACCTCGCGAGCCTACGAGACGGACCCCGGACATTTCACCCAAGCCGACTCCGCCGCCATCCGCGACAAGATCGACCGCCATGCGGAAATCCCGGTGACCGATGCTGCCGCCCTTGCGGAGTGCGTTTTCCAGATCACTGAAAACGTGGCGGGCGCGCTCCAAGGCGGGAGGCTCGCCGGAAAGGAGAATCCATCCATCACGGGCAACGGCCTTCACGCCGATCTTTTCTTCAAGATAGATCAGGTTCTTGGGGTCGTTCGCAAAGAGGGCGTGGAGGAACTGCGGGGTATCGAACTCCAGCTTGATTTCCGCGGGGAGAGTCTCGGTCATTACAATGACAATTAAAGGTGGATGCCGGGCCGCGTCAAAAATGAAAAGCGGTGTTGTTCCTTGAATCTTCGCGTGACGGCGGATTGAATCGGGCTTGTGAACCCCTGCCATTTCCTTCCGCTGGCCCTGTTGTTGGGCGCTTGCGCGGGTCCTCCGGAGGCCTTGATCGTCAAACAATTCCAGCTCCGGGATCAGAACCCGACGGAGACGGATGAGCCGTTTGTAAGGATGGAAAAGGAGCGACGTCTCCGCGGCGCGGTGAGCTTGGCGGAACGGAAAGAGAAGCTGGGGCAATACTACACGCTGATGTGGAGCGATCCGGCGGGCACGGGGCAAGGTGGCGTGGAAGTAATTTTCCAATACCAGCAAGGAGCCAGCGCGAGCCGGTTCAAACGGATGACGCGGACCTTCGGAGCCGGCGAGTCGGGGGGCAAAGCGGAATTCGCGGTGATCGGTGAAGACTACTTCAAGAACGGGCGGGTGCTGGCGTGGAAGGCCACGCTGCAGCGGGACAAGCGGGTGATCGCGACGAAGCAATCCTACCTGTGGCAATGAGGCGGCAATTTCCAAGAAGGGTGATTGACCTGAGGGGCCGATGATTTTAGATTTTTGAACCTTTCGCCGTCAAAGGACGGTTTTTCTCACTGTGATTGCGGACAGTCCCATCTTAACCGGAATCTTCGATGGATTCAGCTGGATCCGATGTGAAGGAAAAGGATCGTTTCAGAACAGTCCGGCAGTGAAGGAATTCGGGGACGCGCGAATCGCGGCGGGAGAGAAATTCCTGGTGGTGGACCTGGGTGCCTGCACGGGCATGGATTCCACTTTCATGGGTTCGCTGGCCGGGATGGCAACACGGCTTTCCTCCAAGAACAACGGCGTGATGCAGATTGCCGGCGCGGGCGCCCGCAACCAGCGCTCGCTGGAAGATCTGGGACTGGATTTCCTGATGGAAATCGATCCGCCGAGTCCGGTCTGGCACGAAGGGATCGAGGAAGTAAGGGCAGAACTGAAGCAACAGATGGCCGCCCGGCAAATCGGCCAAGTGCAACGGGCCAAGCACGTGCTGGAGGCCCACCAGGAGCTCGCGGACGTTAACGACAAGAATGCGAAGACCTTCTCCAATGTCGTTTCGATGTTAGAGACGGAATTGGAGGAAAAACGGAAGCTGGCCGAATCGCAGGAAAAAGGGTAGAAGGGTCGCGGGACGCGTATCCACCCTTGCTGCTCTCCCGCACATGCCAAATTCGACCCTTATTTCCATCGCCGCCTTCGCGCTGATCGTGGTGGTGCTGTCGCTCGCGCTGCGGAACCAGCGGCGACGGGTGCGTTCGATCCGCAGGCGTTTCAACGACCTGGAGGGCGAGGAGCAGCGGATGTTCACCTTCCTTCACGACCTGGGCCTGGCGATTGAAAACGAGCCCTCGCCCACGGTGCTGTCGCGCATCATCGTGGATGGCATCGACAAGGTGGTGGGCGCGCGGGGTGGGGCTATCTATTTCGCGAACCCGGAGGGCGATTACCTGAACCCGTCCTACATCTCGGAAGAATGCCCGCCACTGATCGGCATTCCCTTGGAAGTCCGCAAGCGGGCGGAGCGGGATCCGCGGGCGCTGGAAAGCCACGTGCGGCTCTCCCGGGTGCCCATCGACGAAGGCATCCTGGGCCATTGCCTGAGCGTGGGCGAACCGATCCACGTGCCGGACGTGAAGAACCACCCGGCTTTCCGCGACGCGTTCATCCGCTACACGGATGATGTTTCCGCGCTGCTTGCCCCTCTGCGGCACGCGAACAAGGACCTCGGTGTGCTGGTGGTGGCACGCCGGAAAGAAGACGGTCTTTTCAACGCCAATGATTTCGCGGTATTCCGCTCGGCATCGGAGCAATCGTCGTTCGCGATCGGCAATGCGCGCATCCACCGCGAGGCAAGCGAGAAGAAGGCGATGGAGAGCGAACTCCAGAATGCCCGCGAGGTGCAGCGCATCCTGCTGCCCCAGTCCGATCCGCTGGTGCCAGGTTTCCGCATCAGCGGCACCAACCTGCCGGCACGGATCATCAGCGGCGACTACTACGACTACATCGACCTGAAGAACGACAAGTTCGGGATCGTCATCGCCGACGTTTCCGGAAAAGGAGTTCCGGCGGGACTGCTGATGGCGATGTGCCGCAGTTCCCTGAGGTCCGTGGCGGGAGCCCAGGAGTCGCCCTCGGCCGCACTGGCGGCGGTGAACCGGCAGCTTTTCCCGGACATCCGGGAAGACATGTTCATCAGCATCGCCTACAGCGTGCTGGACGCGACGGATAGCACGTTGACACTCTCCCGGGCCGGCCATGATCCGGCGTTGCTGTACCGGAAGGAAACGGGGAAGGTGGAGATGCTCCGTTCCCCGGGCCTGGCCGTGGGGATCGACGATGGCGCTGTCTTCGAGCGGGTGACACGGGACATGACCGTGGAGCTGAAATCCGGCGACTGCGTGCTCTTCTACACGGACGGCGTGAAAGAGGCTACAGATGCGGAGGAAGAGGAATTCGGAATGGAGCGGATGTCCGAGGTGTTCCGTAAAGCGGCACCGCTGGGAGCTGAATCGATCCTGAACCGGATGCAGGAATCGCTCGGGCAGTTCACCGGCGACGGGCGGCCGCAAATGGATGACATCACGTTGGTGGCGATCGAGAAACGCTGAACCACGCGATCACGGAGATCAGACATGGTCCGGCGAAATTGACAATTCGGGTTACCTAAAGTATTTCCGTATCCATGCAAAGGACCGGTGCACCGCTTTCCTACTCCGCGGAGAAGGAGTTGCGCAAAATACTGGAAGGCAAGGAGGCCGAAATGGAACAGCGGCGGCGGCGGGCCAGCCGGATTTTCTCACTGGTTCTGTTGGTGGGTTTCGTGCTGATGGCGGCTGCCGTTTTCCTCTATCCCGACAAGCCGAGACCCGTGCCGAAGAAAGCGCTGCAATCGGCCACGGCCGCTGCGGCGCCGGTCCTTGCCGGGCTGCCAAAGGGACAGGTGCCACAGGTCTTCGCCCCGGTGGCGGAGGACAAGGAAATGGACAAGGATCTGAAGCCCTTCGCCGTGAAGCCGGGACAGCAGCAGGGTAACAAGGAAGACCTCCGGTTCGCGGTGGATCTGCTGAATTTCTCACATTCCGCGGACAAGGTGCCTGAACCGGCGAAGCCCGCTCCCGCGGCGCAAACGTCCAAGGTGGAAAAGCCCGGTGCCCGGAAATAAGACCCCACGCGGCCCCCGGGCATAAAAAAGACTCCCTGAGGAGCCTTGGTTGTCGTTTCCTCCGGCCATGCAGATCAAGTCCGCGACGTTCAAGATGAGCGCGAAGAATGTCCAGGTGGCACCGGAATGGGATTTGCCGGAATTCGCGTTCATCGGAAGGTCCAACGTCGGGAAGTCCTCGCTGATCAACATGCTCTCGAACCGCGAGGGGCTGGCGAAAGTCTCGGCCACGCCGGGAAAGACGCGGCTGTTGAATTTCTTCGTAATCAACGAAAAGTGGTCGCTGGTCGATCTGCCGGGATATGGCTACGCGAAGGTGGCGAAGAGCGAGAAATTCAACTTTGCCGAGTTGGTGGGAGGCTATCTGGACCAGCGTGAGAACCTGCGGCAGGTTTATGTGCTGATCGATTCACGGCTGACGCCGCAGGCGATCGACTTGGATTTTATCGAGTGGCTGGGAGACCGCGGGGTGCCCTTCATCCTGGTTTTTACCAAGGCGGACAAGCAGTCGGCGAAGAAGACCCAAGCGACGATCAACGCGTTTCTAGCCAGCATGCCGGAGCACCTGCAGGGGACGGCTCCGACCATCGTGAGTTCCTCGAAGGAGCGGGAGGGCAGAGGGGCTATCTTGAAAAAGATCCAGGAAGGGCTGGATGGCTGAGGAGGGGGAATTAGGAAAACACCGGATTTCTGGAAAAGAAAACAGGCATGCGGACGCGAGCGCCCGGATGCCTGTGGCTGCCGGACCGCCGCGGAGGCGGTCCATGCTTTCAAGAGATTACCAATTGCTCTGCTTGACGTAAATGACGTCGTACTTGCGGAGGTAGAAGGGGGCGCTGCCAAGACCGCTCGGGGAGAGGTTGAGCGTATAGCTTTGGTTGTGTCCGCCGTCGTTGCGGACAACCATGACCTTCTTGGGATTGGCGAACTTGGTGTAGCCACCCGCTTCCATGACGGCCTCAAGAGCGGTCATCGGACGGTCGAGCGGAATCTTGCCCGGGCGGAGGACTTCACCACCGATATAGACGCCGGCGGCGGCGGTTTCGACGGAGACGATCACGGTGGGATCCTGAAGGTGCGGTCCGTAGGACGAGGTGAGGGTGGACTGGAAGCTGGTGATGCTGCGGCCGGCCGCGGTCACGTCGCCCACCATCGGCAGGCTGACCTTGCCGTTGGGCTGGATCTTCTGCTTGGTGTTCATTTCCGGAGCACCGGAGAAGGAAACGTTGATCTCGTCACCGGCGGCGAGGGTCGCGTTCGGGCGGGAGGCATAGGCTTCCGCGGGGACGGGCGGGGGCGAGCTCATGTCGCCACAGCTGGTGGAGACGAACGCGACAAGCATGGCGAGGCCACCGAGAAGCGCGGTCTGGAGGTTGGTTTTGATCGGAGTTTTCATGGTCGTGGATTGCTGGTTTATCGGATGCGGGGGGGAGTGCCTGACGGCGATTTGGAAATCCAAGGGGGGCGGGATGTGATCTAAGATGTTGGAATACTGATGGAAAGTGGCGGAGATGTCACGATTTCTCTCAGGTGGCGGAGGCCAGGTAGTCGACCCAATCGGGAGGGAGCGGGGAATTTTCCACGCTGCTCTCGATGCGGCCTTCCCAGTCGGGATTGAAGGAGGTACTGGTGCCGTAGGCCATGATCAGGTCCTCGTTGCCGATGCTGCGGAGGGCATGGCTGACGCCCGGCGGGATCACGACGGCGACGTTGTCCGGTCCCGGACGACTGTCGCCGGCAATGGTGAAGCGCATAATCCGACGGTCGAGGCCCTGGCGTTCGTCGACGAGCAACATCTCGCACATGCCGGTGAGGAAGAACATGACGTCCCATTGCTCCTTGCCGTATTGGCGGAGGGAATAGTCCCCCGCGGAAGTGACAAAAAGTTTCCGGAAGTGATCGGCCGGCTCGACATCCTCCGGGATGCAGGGCGGGTGGATGTGGAAGCCCTTGGCGCTGTCCCGGTGCATTAGGGCGGAAGCCCATTGCTGCGGAAAGAGGCCGATGTCGTGGAGCGTGCCCTCGTTGAGGCGGGTGAACTCCGCGAAATATCCCCTGCCCTTCTGCTGATAGACCCGGCGCTGGAAGATCTCCACGCCGGGAATCCAGACATCCGCGAGATCGCCGCGGCCGGTGGCGAGCTCCCCTCCCCCCACCCCCCTGGTGGAAAGACGGCGGGCCAGCGGGTCCCGCGAATAGTCGCGGGTTTCCAGCTTCGCACGGGCGCCATCGCGCAGGCCTTTCCAGCGGTTGTCCAGGTCGGAACTCATACGGATCAAAGGATGGTGAGGTAGTCGCCATAAGGAGTGCCGGCGTACTTGGTGATGGATTCCTGAAGCTTGGCGCGGTCGATGCGGCCCTGGGCGAAGGCGATTTCCTCCGGGCAGGCGATCTTGAGGCCCTGGCGCTGCTGGATGACCTGGACGAACTGGGTGGCATCCGCCAGCGAGTCAGGCGTGCCTGTGTCCAGCCAGGTCGTGCCGCGGCCGAGGATCTCGACGCGGAGGTTGCCCTTTTCCAAATAGAGACGATTAAGATCGGTAATCTCAAGCTCGCCGCGGGGCGAGGGCTTGAGGCCCTTGGTCATTTTGACCACGTCACTGTCGTAAAAATAGATGCCGGGAACGGCATAGTTCGACTTCGCCTTCTTCGGCTTCTCCTCCAGGGAGACCACGTTCCAATCGTCATCGAACTCAACCACGCCGTATTGTTCCGGCTGGTTGGTGTGGTAGCCGAAAACGGTGGCACCCTCCATGCGGCGGGAAGCAGCCAGCAGCGATTTCGCGAGGTCATGACCGTAGAAGAGGTTATCACCAAGCACGAGGCACGCTGGCTCGCCGTTGAGGAACTGCTCGCCGATGAGGAAGGCCTGGGCAAGGCCATCAGGCTTCGGTTGCTCCGCGTAAGAGATCTTGAGGCCCCACTGCGAACCGTCGCCCAACAGATGCTCGAAAGCAGGCAGGTCGCGCGGAGTTGAAATAAGGAGGATTTCCCGCACGCCGGCCAGCATGAGCACGGTGAGCGGGTAATAGATCATCGGCTTGTCATACACCGGGATGAGCTGCTTGCTGACCGCGTGGGTCATGGGCCAGAGGCGGCTGCCGGTGCCACCCGCGAGGATGATCCCCTTGCGAAGCGCGAGGTCTTCCGAAGGCAGGCTGAGATGGCTCGTTTCGTATTTGATCATCGTGAATATCAGACAAGGGTTCCGAGCCGTTCACCGCGATAGCTGCCATCCTCGATGGTGCGTATCCACTCGTCATTGTCGAGGTACCACTGGACGGTCTTGCGGAGGCCGGAGGCGAAGTCCTCGCGGGGACTCCAGCCAAGCTCGGACTCGATGCGGGCGGGATTAATGGCGTAACGGCGGTCGTGGCCGGGACGGTCACGGACGTAGGTGATGAGTTCGTCCGCGGACTTAATTGTGTGATCCGTCGCCAGTTCGCGCACGGTCTCGATGATGCCATGGACCACGTCGATGTTACGCATCTCGTTTTTGCCGCCAATGACGTAGGTTTCGCCGAACTTACCACGGACCAAGGCCATGGCGAGGCCGCGGCAGTGATCCTCCACATAGAGCCAGTCACGGACGTTGGTACCGTCCCCGTAGACGGGAAGCGACTCGCCCTTGAGGGTTTTGCGGATCATCAGGGGCAGGAGCTTTTCCGGGAACTGGTAGGGACCGTAGTTGTTCGAGCAGTTCGTGGTGACGACGGGCAGGCCGTAGGTGTGATGGTAGGCGCGAGCGAGGTGGTCGCTGCCCGCTTTCGACGCGCTGTACGGGCTGTTCGGCGCGTAAGGCGTGGTTTCGCAGAAGGCGGGATCCTCCGGCGCGAGCGAACCGAAGACCTCGTCGGTGGAGACATGGAGGAAGGCGTGCGTCGCACCGCCCGCCAGGGACAGGCCGCTGGAGTGGGGCTGGAGCTTGCCGAGCTCGACAAGGTACTGCCGGAAGGTTTCGAGAAGATGATAGGTGCCGACGAAATTCGTCATGATGAATTCCTCGGGTCCATCGATCGAACGGTCCACGTGGGACTCGGCGGCGAGGTGCATCACCGCGTCGATCTTGTGCTTGCGGAGCAGCTTGGCGACGAAGGCGGCATCACCGATGTCGCCCTGGGCGAAGACGTGGCGGGAATCGCCATCCAGATCGGCGAGGCTGGAGCGGTTGCCGGCGTAAGTAAGCTTGTCCAAGGTGACGACGAGATCGATCCCGACGCCCAGCTCGCGCGACGCGTCGCCCAGCAGATAGTGGACGAGGTTGGAGCCGATGAATCCGGCGCCGCCGGTGACTAGAATTCTCATGTTGGTTCGGGAGAGTGAAAAATCGTTAGATCGAAGGCAAGCGCGGGATCAGGCGGCGGGCGAGACGAGGCTTTGCTTTTCAAACAGTTCGCTGTGGTGGAGGAAGTCGGCGACGGCCTCGTGCCAGTCGCGCGGGACGATGCCGGTGACGCGGGTGAACTTGGCCGTGCTCATGGCGCTGTTGACCGGTCGTTTCGCGACGAAGGCGGCCACGGAATCGACAGGAACGCCGCGGATCTCGCGGGCGAGGAGGGGCAGACCGGCCAGAAGCGCGGTATCCAGGCAATGCTGGCCCCACTCCTGCCAGGTGCAGGGGTTGGAATTACCGAGGTTGAAGACACCGGCGGTGGGGCCCTCCGGGCGGAAGAGGAGGGCCGCAATCCATCGCACGAGATCTACGCTGAATGTTGGGCAGGCGGTTTTGTCGCCGGGGAGGGTGAGGTCCTTTTCGGAGCAGGCCTTGTTGATGATCCATTCGGGGAAGGCGGCCTTGCCGGGGCCGTAGAGCCAGGCGATGCGGAGGACGAGGTTGCGCTCGGAGGCGGCGAGGACGAGTTCCTCGCCTTTCAGTTTGGAGGCCCCATAGACACTCAACGGGTTAGGACGATCTTCCTCGGTGTAGGGGGAGGTTTTGGAGCCGTCATAGACGAAGTCCGTGCTGATGTAGGTGACGTGGGCGCCCTTGGCGGCGGAGATTTCGGCGATCTTGCCGGGGCCGAGGCCGTTGACCGAGTAGGCTTCCTTCTCGTGGGTCTCGCAGTAATCGACGGCGGTGAGGGCGCCGGCGATGATCAGGAGGTCATAGCGGAGCGGCTCGAGGGCGCGGGAAATGGAATGGACGGAACCGATGTCGAGCTGGGCGCGGCCGAGGCGGATCACGGTGTGGTCCTGTTCTTCAAGCGTGTCGGCGAGCAAGGCGCCAAGCCTTCCGGCCGATCCGACGATGGCGATGC
>CAXTTX010000093.1:0-3347 GCA_964247045.1 uncultured Verrucomicrobiales bacterium
TAAAAGTGTTACCCATGTCCCCGAACAAGTGTTACCTATGTACCCGGTCTGTACACGGAGAGCGGTCCCTGCCCTGAAGAGCGGCAGCAAGGAAGACCTTGGCCGTTCGAGGTTGGGTTGACTGCCCCAACCGGGCCGTTAGGGATAACGGTCCCTGCCTTTAAGAAGGCTCCGAGCACGGATGCCCGCATCCGTCGGCGGCAATTACTGCCTATAGGCGGAGGCCGTCGCGAAGGGATTGTAAACACGCCCCAGATCTTTCGACGGGGCATAGACGAAGCCGAAGCGGTCGGCTTTCACGTCGATCGGCTCGAGAAGCATGCCCCTGAGGCTCGCCTTGTCGGTATATTCCATGAGCACGCGGGTGGTGCCATTCACGCCCCACATCTTTAAGCCGGTGCCGAAAATTCCGCCGTTGGGGTAGAATTCATAAAGACCCGCCACGGCGTGGAAGCAATTGATGGCGCTGCGGTCGAGCCGTGTGAGGCGGTCGTCGGCCTTGTATTTGATGGTCCCGCCTTCCAGCAGGCGGAGGCGTTTCACGGCGAGATCAAAGGCGTCCTTGCGGATTTCGTAGGGGCCCCACATGCAGACGACGTTCTTGACGTTGGATGCGAGCTTGAGGGTATCGGCGAGCTTGAAGACCTTGCCAGTGACGGGCGGACATTGGTTGCGCGATGGGACGAGGCGGCTACCGAATCCCTTGAAGACGCAAAGCCGCGGGTTCTCCGCGAAATCGTGCGGCAGCCAACTGATGGTGAAGGCCTCGAAATTCCGGTTGTCCACGGTCCGCTTGGGAATGCCGGGTGTCAGCTTCGGCTGCTTTTCATCGCCGAGCACGCGGATGACGGAAATGAAGGTGTGGGAATAGCCGGGATCGTTGCCCTTGTTTTCATAGGCGAAGGGAACGATGAAGAAGCGGTCGCTGTTGCTCTTGCCCTCACCCAGGCGGGCCATGACCTTCGCCTTGATGCGGTTGGTCACCTGCTTTTCGAGCGGCACGTCGTAGTGAGAGAAATCGGTTTTGCCGTTGTGCGCGCAACTCGACAAGGCAAGGAGGGCCAGGCCTGCTGCGAGGGACATGACGAGGCGGGAGGGAAGGAATCTGCGGAACATGATTTTTCAGGGGATTGATTCAGGGAACCGGGCGGACGGAGGGCTGGCATGGCTTGCCGACCTTCCACAAAAAAGCGAACACCACCACGCGGCATGGAGGCAACGGGGAGATACTGATGGACCTCCGTTTTCAGCCGGGATGATCCCTTTTTTTCCAAAACCGTCCAGCACTTTTGGAAAGCGACCGCCGTCCTATCAGCGCGCCGGTTTCACCCGGATGTAGCGCTTCCCCGGCATTCCGACCGGGGTGGTGTCACGCACGACCAGATATGATTCATTGTCCTCCACGATCTTCGTGAACCTCCATCCGCTGTACCAATTCACCAGGTCGGATGACACCTCGACGCGGGAGGCTTTGAAACCTTCCGGCAGGGGTTTAGCGATCCTGATGGCGAGATAGTTCATGCCACCGCTTCGCTCCAGACGTGTGGAACCGAGGATCTCATCCGAGAAATCCATCCGGCCTGCCGGCCGACCCATCGTGAAAAATTCACCCTTGGTCAGGGACCGGAGATTGGCAGCCTTGCGCCTTGTCACCGTGATCACATAGGTCTTCTTCTTACCGTTTCCAGCCGTCACCACCACCTCGATGAGGTTTTCGCCGCTGGCGAGAGCGATGGCTTTGCTCTCGACTCCCGATTTCACGATCACCCCGTTGATCTTGATCCGCGCCACATCGCTGGTGGTCGTGGCAGTCACCATGATCGATTTTTGCTTGGGCGGCACGCTGGCCTTGTAGGCGAGCTTCGAGGGATCAAAACCCGGATACATGGTTTCGTCCCGCAGGATCAACATCGACAGGGTATTAGCGGTGGAACTGTTCCTCGTGACGTTGATGATATAGGTTTCGCTGGTCTTGCCATCTTGCGCCAGCAGCGAAATCCGGATCACGTTGCTTCCCTCCTTGAGCGCGAGGGTGCCGCTCCAGGATCCGGAGACCACGGGCACATTGTTCACCTTGATCGTCGCGGTTCCCTTGGAGGAAGGCTTCACCTTAAGCGATGAAACCGCATTCAGCACCGTCATGTCGTAACGGGTGACCGCCGGGGAAAATGCCGGCGACAACTGCCCCTCGCTCACGGCCAGGCTTGCCAGCCTCAGCGTGGCGGTCGCCCACAGTTGGATATAATAGGGACTCTCATCAGGATCATTGCTGTCCACCCGCAGGACCGCGGCTTTAAACCCACCGGAGACGGGGGAAAACGTCACCGTGAACTTCGTGTCCGCGCCAGCCTCGACGGAGCCCGAGGGTTGGGTTCCCACGGAGAACCCGCTGGCTCCGGCGTCCACGATTGTGGTGGTGATCCCCGTCAATGCGGCGGACCCCTTGTTCCTGATGACCAGTTCCAGCGAAGCGGTTCCCCCTACCTCAAAAATCCCGAGGTTCACCACGGAGCCTTGCGCCACCGCCCCTCCTGTGCTCCGGGTGATCTCGATTTCCGACGCCGCGACAGCCTTCGCGACGTTGGCAATGAACTTGTTGCCCGATCCGGTGATGTCTCCAGCGGCGTATACGTTTCCCGCCACATCGGCACACAAAACTTCGGCCTGCCCAATGAGCCCGGCACCCGGCACCGACCATGACGCGCCGTTCCACTTGAAGACGCCGTCGCCTGCCTGGCCCCATCCGCTTGCGTACAAGTTCCCGCCGCCATCCACACATAGCGCGAAGGTTTGCTGGTTCGTCCCTCCATTCCCCAAGGCAGACCATCCCCCGCCATTCCACATCGCCAGGCCCGGAATCGCCGCTCCACCCGCATGGGAAAAGGCCCCGCCGACATACACCTGGCCACCGTTGCCAACGGCCAGCGCAATCACCAGGTCATCCACTCCCGTGCCCAGCGCGGACCAGCCGAAGGCGTTCCATTTTGCGACGCGGTTCGCCGCCTTGCCGCCCGCCGTGGTGAAATCCCCACCCACATACACATCCCCGTTGGGAGCGGTACTCAGGGCAACCACCTGTCCGTTGAGACCGCCTTCCATGTCATCCCAATCGAAGCCGTTCCAATGCGCGACGCGGGAGATATCGAGGTCAGGATCGCCCCCCAGAAGCCCTCCGATATAAAGTTGGCCCGTGCTGGTGGCCGCCAGGGCGTAAACCATGCCGCCGACCTTGCCTCCCACCCCCGACCATTCGGTCCCGTTCCACTTGGCAATGCCCGAGGGCCTATCACCCGACAGGTAGAACTCTCCACCCACATACAGATTGCCCAAGCCATCGCTGGCCAGTG
>CAXTTX010000093.1:3357-6739 GCA_964247045.1 uncultured Verrucomicrobiales bacterium
CCTTTCCACACCGCGATATGATTGGCGGAAACCCCGTTGAGAACCGTGAAGCGCCCCCCGACGTAGACGTTGCTCCCAATCACCGCCACCGCCCGGATATCGCCATCCGTACCCTTGCCCAACGCGGACCAGGCACCACCGGCCAAGTTCACGACATGCTCCGCCAGCAGATTGTCCACCGTGTAGAAATCGCCTCCCACATAGACGGCGTCATTCCCTGGCGAACCTCCGGAGATCGCGTTGACCCTGGAGTCCGGCCCTTCACCAAAAACCGACCAGACGCCCGCCTGCAACCTCGCGATATTGTTAGATAGCAATCCATCCGAGCCTGAAGCCACGAAATCACCCCCGACGTACAAGCTCCCGTTGGAAAGGCCGCCTTCCGCGGCAAGTGACAGGGCATTCACGCTTATGTTCACTCCGGTCACCCCCAGTCCCAGCGATGTCCAGGCGCTGCCGCCCCACTTCGCCAGTCCGATGATCGTCGATCCTCCCGCATTCGTGAAAGTCCCGCCCGCATAGAGGGTCTGGTTGAAGCCATCGTAGGCCAGGCACTTGACATCATTGTTCATGCCTAGCCCTAGCGCTGTCCACCCGCCTCCGGCCCACTTGGCAACGCGATGGGCCGTGGTTGCACCGGCACGGTCGAAATGGCCCCCTACATAAAGTCCGCCAGTTCCGTCGAGGGCCAGCGCGTTCACGAAATTGCCAAGCCCGGAACCCAGCGCCTTCCATGCGCTGCCAGTCCATCTCGCCACATAATTGACCTCGACGCTCCCCGCTTCTCCAAAATTCCCGCCCACATACAACCCGAGGGCCGGATCATAGGCCAAAGCCCGGACCACATCGTCCACTCCAGCCCCAAGCGCGGACCACTGCGTGCCATTCCACCTGGCGATGTTGTTCGCCGGGACGCCCCCTGCATGAGCGAACCTACCGCCGGCATAGAGATCGCCATTCGGAGCGATTTCCAAAGCACGCACGGTCCCGTCGATGCCGGATCCCACCGGCGCCCACGCGATGCCATTCCAAACCGCGATATTCGCGGCAGTCACCCCGCCCGCGCCGGTGAAGGTACCCGCCACATACACCTTGGAACCGAACCTTTTTACAGCAAGAACCTCACCCGATGTTCCAGCCACTTGTCCCCCGATGTTCACCCACTCCATGCTGCTGAAAGTCGGATCGATTCTCAGCGGATAGCGGGCCCCCACATCCTCCACATGGATCTGGATCTTCCCGGTAGACATGGCTTCCATCTTCGCAGGGAACTCCGCTCCATCCGCATCTGTCACCTTCAACTGTCCATAGGAGAGCCTCCGGCCCGATTCTGCCAAAACCAAATCCACCCCTCTCCCGGCATCCCGGGACGCTTCCACGGTCGCTCCGGCAACCGCCAGGTCCACCTTCAGCGGTCCGGTGCCAGGCGGGCGGACGCCGATCACGAAGTCCTGCCTCACGCCATCCACACTCACCGAATATTCCTCGATCAGGCCCGGACGGACAAACCGTGCGATCGCATCCTGGAGAGTCACCTCCCCTTCTGCCATCAGAGACCGCATGGCTTCCCGCCCGATGCCGTCACTAACCACCCGGAAAGGAATTCCAGGGACTTTCCCGGAGCTTCCTGCCGTGGACGCATCCTCAGCGGCCGACTCCAGCCAGAGGCCATCCTTGGTCGTGCGGCCGGTTAGCTTTTGCAAATCGCAGCGGAGCAGCACTCCATCCGGACCTTGCTTCAACGACAAGCCATCGCCTTGGTAGTTCTTGCCAGCGGCGAGGCCGATTTCCGAGAGTGGTATCAGCGGTATTGCCTCCGGGCCCGGAATCAGTTTTGCGTCCGCAGCCTCTCCCGCCATGGCGGGACACCAATTGGCAAGCAGGGAGATGAGCAGCGGCAGCAATCGAGTATTCATGTTTCAGGTGATGGGCCTAACGGCCATTTTCTAAAACCGCGGTTTGCCAAAGGCTCAACGGCCGCCGGAGGACGCGGAAAGTTAAACATTCATGCGTTGCAGGATATTCCGGACGCCCCCCGGGGGCGCTTACAATCCTTCGGGAATACCGGTCGCACCCTGGGAACCCTTGCCCGAACCGCTGATGCTGCCGTCCGTGGACCTGTAGGTGAAGTTCACCTTATAGACGCCCTTGGAGAGGAGGAAGGTCACCTTGCCGGTGCCCTTGTTTGACAGGCCATCCACGGTCTGCTCCTTCACATTGTCTTTCAACTTGGTTTTGAAAGTGAACGTGAAGGCGGTCTTGTCACCATCGTTGAACTTCAGGTCGTATTTCCCCGTCTTGTATTTCGTGATCACCGCGGTACCCGTGAAGGAGTAGTTCTTGCCGTGGTCCTTTTCCGTCCCGCTGACCTTATAGGTCCCGTTGACTCCCGCCAGGGCGGTGGAAGGACAGGCAAAAAACAAAGCGGCTCCGCAAGCGGGCAAGATGGCATTCAAATTCATGAGGTGGGTGTATCTGTTGGATGGTTCGTGTATCGGGAGAGGGACGGGAACAAGGGGGCGGCACCGGACCTCGGGGAAGCATGTTGCCTGGCGGCAAAAAAAGGAGGGTCTCCGGCGCGCCATAAACGACCTTGTTGCCGGAACTATTCCTAACCTCCCGGGCATCGCCCGGGCAAGACCAAATGGGAGCGTCTCTATCAGATTCATTCGAATGGCTGACAAACATGCTGTTTTCCCACGTATCTTCTTCATGAAACCAGTCCGCCTCGCCACAGTCGTGCTATTTGCCTTGTCGAGCCTCGCCGTGGCCGACATGGCCTGGCCCCAATCCCTGGAGTTGGGCGAGGACGCCACCAGTTCCACCGACTATTTTTACCAAGCGCCCCATGGGAAAATCCGAAAGGTCCGGCAGGTGTGGAATGGAGGGGCGCAGCGGCCCCCGGAGGTGGTCGACTATGAAATCGACCCGGGAAGGGTAACGGTCACCTGCTCCAAGGGGAACCGGGAATCCATTCCGGACCTGATCGCTGGCAAGGAGGCGAAACTGGAACAGACGGATCAATTCACCATCAACCTGAACGCCGGCACCGGCCCGATGATTGCCGCCGCCCATGACACGCCGGCTGGCGAAGGCCGCGGGAAGATCGCAATGAACCTGATCGAAATCCTGGCGCAAAGGCGCAATCCCCTCCCGGGAATTGAATTGCTGAAACGCTAGGGAGTTTGTCTTCCAAGACTTGTCATCCCGTCCAACAGGCGGCCAATATCCCCGCATGGCCGAGAAGACGCTTTTTGAAAAGATCGCCGCGCGGGAGATCCCGGCGACGATTCTCCACGAGGATGACCGCTGCATCGCCTTCCGGGATATTTCGCCACAGGCGCCGACGCACATCCTGGTGGTGCCGATCAAGCCGATCACC
>CAXTTX010000093.1:6749-8337 GCA_964247045.1 uncultured Verrucomicrobiales bacterium
AGAACGAGAGCTGGAGAGCTGGAGAAGGGAGGTGGAAGAGGCCGATGAGGCGGTGCTGGGCCACTTGTTGCTGACGGCGGCAAAGGTGGCGCGCGAGGAAGGCATCGCCGAAACCGGCTACCGGCTGGTGATCAATAATGGCAAGCAAGGCGGGGAGGCGGTGCCGCACCTGCATGTCCATTTGCTGGGTGGGCGGCAAATGGAGTGGCCACCGGGCTGAGCTTCTGATAATCCACCGGCCATGAAATCCCGGCTTCCCCGTTTGCTCGCCGCCTTTATCCCCGCGTTCGCGGCACTGGCGGCTCCCGTGGGAGCGGCTCCGGCGTCCAAGGACGGCTCCGCCGGCAAGGCCGCCCGCGAAGCCACCTCCCCGGGCGTGGTGGACACCGGCGCGCCGGATCAGAAACGCGTCGTGCTCGTCCACGGCTTCATGGACACCGGCAATCGCTTCAAGATGCTCCAAAGGCGACTCGAAAAACAGGGCGTCGTCTGCATCGCTCCCCAACTCCGCCAGCGCAATGGCCGCAGCGGCCGCGATGGCAGCGGCGGTCTGGACGAACTCGCAGCCACCCTGAAGGAGGACATCGACCGTAAGTTCGGCAAGGACGCGAAAATCAGCCTCATCGGCTTCAGCATGGGCGGCATCGTGAGCCGCTATTATCTACAGGCCCTCGGCGGCGCGGCGCGCTGCGAAAACTTCATCACCATCTCCTCCCCCCACAACGGCACGCTTGCCGCCTGGCTCTACCCCTCCAAGGGCGCCGAGCAAATGCGCCCGCACAGCCAGTTTCTCACCTCCCTAGGCGAATCCGACGAAAAACTCGGCACCATCCCCGTCACCTCCTACCGCACCCCGCTGGACCTGATCATCCTGCCGGCGAAGAGCTCCGTCTGGAACCGGGCGGAGAATCTCGAATATCCGGTACTCGCCCACCCGCTGATGGTGTATTCCGACAAGGTCTTGTCCGACATCGAGCACAGGTTGCTCGATCGGAGAGATGAGACCTGAAGAATCAGGAAGTGAGAAAAAACACGGAGGCGTGCCGTGACCCGGGGCCATCTCAGTTTCCGGTTCCCATTAAAAGAACCTTGAGGAACTCAACAAACAAGGGAAGAAGCTGCCAAGCTAGGTACCCCCAGACCAGCCATAAGGCCAACGCGGATACCGTCGCCACAGCTTGATGCTTCGCGCGCATGGCCCTTCTTTGACAGGTCGGGCACGCGACGGCAATCTGAAACCCTTTCCGCCCTCCAATCCTCCTTTTGCGCTTTCTTGCGGCTCAAAAAAGAACCCCGCCGGCCGGGGTTACCGGCGACGGGGCACTTTTACAGGTTTGTTCGAAGTTTCCGGAGGGGACCCGACTGAATCGAATCAGTCTTGTTTCCCGTCCGCGTCAATTTTTCCGAGTACTTCGACTTTCACGGTCGCCACACCCCTGTGGCGGAATCCGAGCCGCTCGGCGGCTCCGATCGTGAGGTCGATGATGCGGCCCTTGATGTAGGGCCCGCGGTCATTGATGGTGACCACCTCGGACTTTCCGTTGGCCTCGTTGATCACGCGCACCTTCGTTCCCATGGGGAGCGTCTT
>CAXTTX010000093.1:8347-13953 GCA_964247045.1 uncultured Verrucomicrobiales bacterium
CGGTGGCACCGTCATTGCTGAGGCGCTGTCCGCTTGCCGTCCGGGTACCGTAATTGGTCCCGATGGAATACCACGAGGCTTTGCCGCGCTGGGTCGATTCTACTTTCATGTCGGAATCGGCCGAGGCGTTTTGTGTTTTCGAGTTCGCATTCCCAACTGACGCGCAGCTGGGAATAAGGATGACGCCGGCGATTGCCAGGGCCACGGATTTGTATTTCCGGGTCATGTTCATCGTGTTTCGTCCCCTTAGGGGCAGGGCCGGGATAGGGACGCGCAGGGGGGGTGGCAAGCACAAACCACCCCTGCAAAACCACGCAAAACTCCCCGAAAACAGCCCGGCGGCGTCCAAAAAGCGTGCCAAGATGCCCATACCTACGCGATCGCGTGGGATGTTTTAAACATTTCTTAACTATTTTCTCGCCACTTTGGCACACTTATAGTTTAAGCAGAAGTTAATGCTGGAACAGTGGTTGCCTCCTGTTCGTAGCCGGTTCACCGGTTCGGATTTTGACTTCCTCGCCTCGGTCCTTGCGCCGGGGGAGAAGCGGCTGCATCTCGAAAAGTTGTGGCATGATCCGGACGCCCTGCGGGAGATCCTGGACCTGAAGGAAGTCTTCCGCGGGATTCTGGACGAGCCCTCCTCCATCCAGGTTTCCCCGCGCTTCTATTTCTACGTGCTGGTGCGCCATGCCTTCCTGCAGGCGGAGCTGACCGATCCGGATCTGGCGGATTACGTCTCCGGGATGATGTCGAAACGGATCTGCCCCTCGGCGGGAGATCCGCTGCAGGACATCGTCCGCGGGTTCACGCATGCCTCGGATTTCATCGCCGTGATTTCCAGCGCGAAGGGGCGGATGCGCTTCCACCTGCAAATGGCGGCGGGTAACCAGTTTCTCATTCTCGCCGGGCTCTACCCGGAGTTTCTCCGGAAGCGGGCGGAAAAACGCGGTGCACCGGATCTGGAATTTTACGAATCCTTTGCCCAGCAGGCCTACCGCGGCGCAGCCGACAACCGGAATGCTCCCGGCTGTGCCTCCCGCCAGATCCTCGGTGCGCTTTCGGAGGCGATGCCCATGGCGAGACGCTCGCTGAACCGGATGGTGGAGGAGTTTGTGTTTTTGGGGGATTGATTGAAGGGGACCGCTTTTTTCCGGAGAGTCCTCCAGCCAAAAATAGGATTGTTGAAAAAAGCGTTGACTTAATGTTGCATATACAACATTTGTTCGTCCATGAAGAGCGGCAGCAGCAGCCCGGCAAGGGATGGAGACCCAATCGAGGAGATCGTTTCCGGATGCGTGATGATGCGGTCGCGGCTGATTTCGCGTGTCATTACAAATCTCTACGATGATGAATTGCGGCCGTTCGGGATCAACTCGCCGCAGTTCGCGTTGCTAGTGGTCATTTCCAAAATGGGTCCGGCGAGCCGGGCGGAGATCGGGCGCTATCATCACCAGGACAGGTCCACCCTGACGCGTAACCTGAAGATCATGCTCGCCGAGGGCTGGATCGAGGAGGTGAAGGAAGCGGCTTCGGGGCGGGCCCGGCCCATCGTGCTGAGCGAATCCGGCCGCAGCCTGCTGCGCGAGGCATGCCCTGCCTGGCGGGTGGCGCAGGAGAAAGCCGAGAAGCTGGTCGGCTCCCCCGGCGTGACGGCAATCAAGGAGATCGCGCGCGGGATCCTGACCGCCGGAACCACGGCATGAGCATCCCCTTTTTAGCCTATATGTTGCATATGCAACTTTGTCTCCCGTTTCAACCCCACACCTCACCTCTCTTCAACCACAACCTCAAAATATACCCTCATGAACCTCATCGAAACCTTGATCCAACGGAACGGCATCCACGCCGCTGAACGTCACCTGCCCGGGCTGAAGATGTTGCCCTCGCTGAAAACCACGATCATCGGCTGTGTGGATCCACGGGTGGATCCGAATGACCTCCTGGGTCTCGCGGCCGGGGAGGCCGCCGTGATCCGCAACGTGGGCGGCAGGATCTTCCCCTCCACCCTCCAGACCCTGGCGATGCTTCGCACGGTCTCCCGGTCGAACGGCGCGGAAATGGGAACGGGCTGGAATCTCATCGTCCTCCACCACACGGACTGCGGGATCAACTGCCTGGCCCATCCGCCGGAGATGCTGGCGAATCATTTCGGGGTGGACCCGGAAAAGCTGGAATCGCTGGCCGTGACGGATCCCTACCAGTCGGTGCAGGTGGATGTGGCGGCGCTGAAGGCGAACCCGAAGCTTCCCGGCGGCGTTCTCGTCACCGGGATGGTTTACGACGTCGCCACCGGAAGGGTGGAGGTGGTGGTTCCCACGACACTCCCGCGGCCTGAAGCAGCTGCCTAACAAACCATCGGGATCCCTCCCCTTCCACGTTTTGAATCCAGAACATCAATCAACCAAATACCTATTATTACCCCTATGAATGAGAAGATCCTGATCACAGGCGCCACGGGTGCCACTGGCAGCCATGCCATTTCCGAATTGCTGGAACGCAAGATCCCGATCCGCGCGCTGGTCCACCGGCACGACGCCCGGTCCGAGAAACTCAGCGCCCGAGGCGTGGAGATCGTCCAGGGCGACATCGCGGATTTCGACACGATCTCCGCGGCCTTGGAGGGTATCTCCGCCGCGTATTATGTTTATCCCATCCTTGAGGGCGGGATTCTCGAGGCCACCGCGTTCTTTGCCCAGGCGGCCATCGAACAAGGGGTCGGATCAGTCGTGAACATGTCCCAGATCACGGCCCGCAGGAACGCGAAGAGCCGTGCCTCGCGGGATCACTGGATCGCGGAGCGCCTGCTGGACCGCAGCGGAATTCCGGTGACGCACCTGCGGCCGACCTTCTTCGCGGAGTGGCTGATGTACCAGTCGCAATCAATCCGAGAGGACAACCTCCTGCCCCTGCCCTTCGGCGAGGGACGCTACGCCCCGATCGCGGCGGAAGACCAGGGAAGGATCATCGCTGAAATCCTCACCCATCCCGCCGAACATGTGGGGGAAATCTATCCGCTCTTCGGGCCGGTGGAACTCAACCAGGAAGAAATCGCCGGGATTCTCAGCGGGATCATCGGCCGGACCATCACCTACCTATCCATGGAGATCGAAGCCTTCGGGGAGGTGCTGAAAGGACGAGGCTTCAGCGCCCACTTCATCCAGCATATCTCATCGGTGGCGCAGGATTGCCGTGACGGTCTGTTCGCAGGCACGAATGACTACGTGGAGAAGATCACGGGGAGAAAACCACTGCCCATCGCCGATTACATCACGAGAAACCGGGAGTTGTTCGGATGAATCCGGAGACGCGCCGCAGGAACCCGTTTCATAAACCTCGAACCTAACCCATCGGATGAACCTTCCTTTTCTGATATTTGTCGTGGTGATGGCAGCCGTCGTGACCGGGCTGAACGGTCGTTATCGCGGTACCCGATCCGCGATGGTCACCGCCGCCGCGCTGGCTGTCTGGCTCACCTATATCGGATTGATCGGATATTTTGGAATTGTCCGCGATGTTGCCTCACGGCCACCGGGGCCGGTGTTCCTGTTCGTGCCGGTGGTGATTTTCCTCGGGATCTTTGTTTACCAGACCGTATTCCACCCGAAAGGAAATGCTCTCATAGCGTGGCCGCTCGGGGTGGTCCTGCTTGTGCAAAGCTTCCGGGTGATCGTGGAATTGTTCATCCACCAGCTTTGGGTTGGCGGATTGGTTCCCGAAATGTTGACCTACCTGGGTGCGAACGTGGATATCTACATCGGGGCCACGGCTCCGCTCGTGGCGTTGTGCTCCACGCGCTGGCGATGGGGGAAGCCCCTTTCGGTCATCTGGAATGTCCTCGGGCTGCTCGCTTTGGCAAACGTCGTCATCCGCGCGATCCTCACGGCACCGGGACCGCTCAATCTCATCCATGCGGAGGTTCCGAACCTGATGATCGGCACGTTTCCCTATCTTCTGATCCCCGGATTCTTCGTTCCGCTCGCCGTGGCGATGCATGTCTCCGCCTTGAGGATTTCACTAGGAAAGGACCACTGAGATGAGCAATCCGCAACATTCCCGGTCGGAAACCCTGCTGATCCTGCTATCCGTTTCGCTCCCGTCATTCATGACGAGCCTGGACGCGAACATCGTGGCGGTGTCGCTGCCGTCCATCGCGAGGTCGCTGCATGCGGATTTCGCACAGATCGAGTGGGTGGTCAGCGCCTACATGCTGGCCTTTGCCTCGCTGCTGCTGCCGGCGGGGACGCTGGCGGACCGGTATGGGCGGAAGAAGATCCTGCTGATCGGATTGGCACTTTTCACGCTGGCCTCGCTGGCCTGCGGCCTGGCGAGAGACGTCACGGCCCTGAATGTGGCGCGTGCGGTGCAAGGCACGGGCGCGGCGCTGCTGCTCAGTGCGGCGCTGGCAACGCTGTCGCACGAGTTCCGAGGCAAGGAACGCGCGAAGGCTTTCGGCTTCTGGGGCTCCGTGATCGGGATCGCGATCACGCTGGGTCCGGTGGTGGGCGGGTTGATCACGCAGCATTTCGGTTGGGAATGGTCGTTCTACATCAATGTGCCGATCGGAATTGGTATTTTCCTGCTGGCATGGCGGGTTCTCCGCGAATCGCGTGACCCCGGCGCGGACCGGTTGGATACGGCGGGCTTCGTGACCTTTGCCGGGGCCTTGTTGCTGCTGACGCTGGCGCTGATCTCGGGGAATCACGCGGGCTGGTTGAGTCGGCCGGTGATACTGGAGTTGGGTGGCTCGCTGGTGCTTTTCGGGGCTTTCCTGTGGATCGAACTGAGGCAGCAACGGCCGATGCTGGAGTTGCGTTTTTTCCTTCAGCCGACCTACATCGGCGCGTGTTGCGCGGGACTGGTTTACGCGGCCTCGTTTTACACGATGCTGACCTACATCCCGATGTATCTCCAAGGTGGTCTCGGGTATGATCCGCAGAAGGTGGGTCTTTATATGTTGCCGATCGCGCTGCCCTTGTTCCTGGTGCCGCGATTGACCGCGAAATACCTGGCGCATCGCTGGTCGGGCCGGTTGCTCCTGACGGTGGGACAGGTATGGGTTGCGGCAGGCCTGCTCGGCTTGGCGATGGCCGCGCGGCAGTTCCACTACGGCCCGATGCTGGCGGGCATGTTGATCGCGGGATTGGGCGCGGGGATCCTCAACGGGGAAACGGCGAAGGTGGGGATGACGGTGATTCCCCCCGAACGGGCGGGCATGGCTGCTGGAGTGGGTGGCACGATCCGTTTTGCCGGAATATTGATCGGCTTCGCGGCACTGGGCGTGGTGTTGTTCGGAACGGCCCAGGCGAGTTTGGGGGCGGCGTCACCGGGTGGCACGGGCAGCCATTTCAGGGAAATGGCGCAACGGGTCGCGTCTGGAGATCTCGCGGGAGCAGGGGCGGCGTGGCACGGGATGCCGGATGCCGTGCGGCAAAGTTTTGGCAAGGGATATCACGCGGTTTTTCTAACGGCGGCGTTGTTCGCGGCATTGTCCGCGGTGGCGACGTGGTTGCTGGTGCGGGCGAGTGAGACGGCGCCAGATGGGAGTGAGGCGTCGCCGGCGGGGGAGTCGTTGCAGGTGGAGTGAGCCCACCCTCGCCTGCCGTTGA
>CAXTTX010000094.1:0-2187 GCA_964247045.1 uncultured Verrucomicrobiales bacterium
GCAGCTTACCAAAGGCGTCCACAATCGCGCCATTGGTCATCGACTGCATCCACAGCCGCTTCACCGGCTTGGCAAGGCCGCCAATCTCCATGATATAGCGGAAAATCAGCTCCCCCTCGCGGCCGGCGTCGCAGGCATTCACGATCAGGTCCACGTCCTTCCGCTTCGCCAGCTTCAACACCTGCTTCAGCCGCGCCTCGGAGTCCGGGATCGGGTCCAGTTCGAACCGCTCCGGGATCGCCGGCAGCACCGAGAAATTCCACGGCAGTTTCTTGCCATTCGGCCCCATCGGCATCCGCAATTCCACCAGGTGGCCCACTGCGGAGGTGATGATTGCCTTGTCGTTTTCGTAGAAAACATCCCGGCCGGAACCTTCTTTCTCAAACTTGCCGAGGACCTTGGTGAGGACCTTGGCGAGGTCGTTCATGACACTGGGTTTCTCGGCGATGATGAGTGTTTTTCCCATGGTGAAAACGGTCCTTGTCGGGCCGGTGGCGAGAGGGACTAGGCCCGGAGCGGGGCATTTTGCAAGCGGATTGCGGAATTTTCGGAACAGCCGTTGGGCCGGATCCGGAATGGGTGACATCCCCCGCCACTTGAAATACACCCCGCTCCGTCTCCTCAATCCCGCTGATTTCCAACAAGATCCGTTGCCAGTTAGGGGCCAGAAAAATGCCCGCCGGGAACGGGTCCGGGCGGGCACAGTGCTTGGAAAGCGAATTTCCTCAGGCGTTCGCCATTTCATTGACCCCACCCGTGGCGATCTCCGTCAGGGTGTGGTCGGCATTGCCCTCTTCTTCCAGCGTCTGGGTCAGAAGTTGGACGGTTTCCTGGTAGCCCAGCCGCTTGGCGAAGGCCCGGAGCGTCCCATAGGTGCCGATTTCGTAGTGCTCCACCTTCTGGGCGGCCGTGATCAGGGCCGCGTCCAGCGCGCTGGAGTCTTTGTAATCCTCGGAAAGCTCGTCGCCCTCCTTGAGCAGGCCTTCCATCGCCGGACACTTTTTCGCCCGCGGGGCCATGTCCATGCTCTTGAAGATCTTTTCCAGCCGGGTGACGTGCGTTTTCGTCTCCGCGAGGTGGGAAGTGAATGCGGCCGAGAGTTTCTCGTCGTTCGCGGCCTTCGCCATTTTCGGCAGGGCTTTGACCAGTTCCTTCTCGGCCCAGAGGATGTCCCGGAGTTGATCGACGAAGAGCGAATGGAGTTCGCCGTCCGTGTGGTGGGTATCGGTGGTTTTGGTGGATTTCATGACGGTATTGAGAGAGTTGGGGGTTCAGAGATTTTGAATCGTATCCCGGAGTTCCTGTTTGGTTTGTCCGGTTTTCTGCTGCAGGCGGCCGAGCAACTCGTCCTCCTTGCCCTCCGCGAACAACAAATCGTCGTCCGTCAGATCGGCGAATTTTTGCTTCAGCTTGCCCTTGGTTTCGTTCCAAGTGCCCTTCATTTCGAGTTTGGTCATGGCGGTGTACGGTTGGTGTGACGCCCATTTCCCCGTCGCGGGGAAATGAAGGCGATTTTCTATCGCAAGACTCCGGCCAAAATCGCGACGCACCGCTCACCCTTGATTCCACAAGGCTTCCAGAGCCTTTTTGCAATTTGCACCGCTTGAAAACCGATCGAAAACCAGCGCACCCTGCAATCCTATCGCAATCCTTCGTGCATTTTATCCGCAATAAGGGGGCCGGGATGCCCTCATGGGGGTCTGGGAACGCACTCCAAATTCCATTGCGCGGCTTCCTCTCCCCTAACACCATCCTGGCCGTGAAACTCCTCCTCGCCGCTCTTTTCTCCTCCGTCTTCCTCTCCAACTGCGCCACCTACCGCGAACCCGCCATCGGCAATGAGGCCACCCTCACCTGTATCCAGCCGAAAAACGCCAACTGGCTCAAGTCAGCCGCGCAACCCGTCGTGCGGGTCCACCGGATCGACGGTGCCATGGTCCCGATTCCGCTCTGGGAGGTCAGCCGGACCCACAGGCTCTCTCCGGGCCCCCACCGCATCGCGGTCTCCGGCACCACGACCACCGACACCAGCAGCGCCTACCTGACGTCGGATTTCCGCCCGGGCCAAGCCTACACCATCGAGGGGCAGATCGGTGCCGCCAGCCACGTTTTCCTGATCAAGGACGCCAAGGGCAAGCTCGTCACCAGCGCCAATTCCTACGGCCTCCGTCGTTCCTCCCCCATGAT
>CAXTTX010000094.1:2197-6022 GCA_964247045.1 uncultured Verrucomicrobiales bacterium
CCGGCTGATCTCATCCTCCGGTTCGCAACTCTCTTCTCATGGCTAGGGTCATCCGTCTGCAAACCGAAATCGCCGCCCCGGTTGAACGCGTGTTCGATCTCGCGCGCAGCATCGACGCCCACCTCGCTTCCGCTGAAGGAACGGCCGAACGCGCCGTCGCGGGCGTCACCCATGGTCTCATCTGCCTCGGCGAGGAAGTTACTTGGGAAGCCCGCCATTTCGGAATCAAACAGCGCCTCACCGTCCGCATCACCGCTTTCGACCGCCCCTGGCATTTCGAGGACACCATGATCTCCGGTGCCTTCAAGAGAATGCGGCACGAACACCACTTTCAGGAAACCGAAGGTGATGATGGCCTGCCCGCCACACTCATGTCAGACCATTTCGAATTCCAATCCCCCTGCGGCATCGTCGGCTTCTGCGTGGACCATTCGATCCTCTCCGCCTACATGGAACGCTTCCTCCGTCGCCGGAACGCGATCCTCAAGAACCTCGCGGAATCGGAACATGGCGGAAATTTCTCACATGACGCATTGTCCATCATGGGTCTGCGATCTATAACCAACACTACAGATGTTCGGAGCCATAGTTGGCGATATCGCCGGATCCACCTACGAGCGGCACAGCTTGAAGAGCGAGAGTTGTCCCATCTTTGCGGACGGTTCATGCTTCACGGATGACACCGTGTTGACCCTTGCCACCGCGGACCATTTCATCTTCGGCGGATCCTATGCTCAGGTTTACCGGCAGTTTGGGCGAAACTATCCCCATGCCGGCTATGGGGCAAGCTTCCGGGCATGGATGCTGGCACCGGCAGCGGAACCTTATAACAGCTGGGGGAATGGTTCCGCCATGCGCGTTAGTCCCATTGCCTGGGCTGCACGTGACTTGGAATGGGCCTTGGAGGAAGCGGGTCGTAGCGCGGAAGTGACTCACAATCACCCGGAGGGCATCAAGGGTGCCCGTGCGGTGGCGGCGGCTGTGTTTCTTGCCAGAACCGGCGCTTCGAAAGAAGAAATCCGTTCCTACATCGGCCAAACGTTTGGCTACAACATGAACCGGACGGTGGTGGGCATCCGTCCGGTCTACGCATTTGATGTGAGTTGCAGCGGTTCCGTGCCCGAGGCAATTATCGCGTTTTTGGACTCCAGGGACTTCGAGGACGCCATTCACAAGGCGATCTCACTTGGGGGTGACAGCGACACCATTGCCTGCATTTCCGGGGCCGTCGCCCATGCCTTCTACGGTGAGATCCCTAAATGGATGCGCGACTACTGCACCGCCTTGCTCGATCCGGCCCAACGGTCGATCCTTGACGATTTTTGGAACCTCTATCCCGCCTCCCGCTAACCTCTCCCTCCGCGTCTTCCTCCCCGTCCTCTGCGCCTTCGCGGTTAACTCTTTTCCCCGCGTGGACTGCTATCTCCTCGCATACCGGAACCCCGGAAACACCCTCACCAGCCTCCGCATCTCCAGCTTCATCAGCGTCGCCGTCACCGTGTGCGCCGGCAACCCGCTCCGCTCGATGATCAAATCCACCGGCGACTCATCGCTCGTCACTGCCGCGAACACCGCCGCCTCCTCTTCCGGCAGCTGCGGGATCTCCTCCTCCCTCAAATTCTCCGTCGGCCCCGCTGTCCGCGCGAAAGGCAACTCACCCAGATCATCCAGGATGTGGCTCGCGTCCGCCACCAGCGTCGCGCCATCGCGGATCAACTGGTTGCACCCTGCCGAGGTCGGCTTGTCGATCGGTCCCGGCACCGCATACACCGGCTTGCCATATTCCACCGCCAGGTTCGCCGTGATCAGCGACCCCGACCACAGCGGGCATTCCGTCACCAGCACCGCCTTCGACCACGCCGCCACGATCCGGTTCCGCATCGGGAAGGTTTGCTTGTCCGGTGCCGTGTTTAGCGGAAACTCCGAAACCACCGCGCCGAATCCGCTCGCGATCTTCTCCGCCAGCGCAAGGTTCTCCGGCGGATAGAGTTTCCCCAATCCCGAGCCGATCACCGCGATGGTCCGCCCGTTCGCCGCCACCGCCGCCTCGTGCGCCGCAGTGTCGATCCCGCGTGCCAGCCCGGAAATGATTGTGAATCCCGCTTGCGCGAGCTGATAGGAAATCTTCTTCGTCGCCCGCGTGCCGTAAATCGTTGCCCGCCGCGACCCCACCACGCCGATGGAATGCCGGTCCCTTGCCTCCAGCTTTCCCCACACATACAGCAACAGCGGCGGATCATACGCGTCCCTCAACGGTGCCGGGTAATCCGCATCCTCCTGCGTCACGATCGCGATCCCGCGTTCCTTCGCTTCCGCCACTTCCGCCGACGGGTCCGCGTGGTCCTGCCACCCGTGCAGGATCTTCGCTGTTTCCTCGCCGATGCCATCCACCCGCATCAACCGGTCCTTCGGCGCGCTCAGGATCGAAACCGGATCGCCGAACGACTCCAGCAGCCGCCGCACCCGCACCGGCCCGATCTTGGGCAATAAATTCAGCGCGACAATGGCTTCCAGCGGACTCATCCGGACGCGAGCCTGCCCGCCCGCCCCGCCGACGTCAAAGCCACTTTCTGATGGAGAGGTATTACCTCGTTTCCACCCGCCCGTCGGAAGATCCCGCCGTGAGCTCAAGGAACTTGAGCGTGATATATAAGGTCGCTCCTGCATGCACTCCCAGGTAGGACCAGCCGAAATAATCATTCTTCAGGATCACCCACGACCACGGCTGGTTCACGTAGATCACCACCGAAAAAATCGTCCCCAGCAGCAACACGCACGACCACGCCGTCGCCCAGCGCCGCCCTTCGGGAGAACGGGCCAGGAAACACACCGCCGCCGCAATCAAACACGCGACCGCGTTGGTCCCCGAGAAAATCCTCAGGTCCAGCACCAGATTGGCCATGCTTTTCTGATAATGCCTCTTCGCCTGCCCGGCTTTCTTCTGCACATAGTCCACCCCCGCCTTCGCCAGCGGATTCTTCACCTCCGGAAGGTCAATCGCCTGTGCCCGCTCGCGCGCCTTGCTGGCGGCCTCCATCAGCCACGCGTCAGGATCCGTCTGATAGGCCGCCAGTTCTTTTTCCAGCTTTTCACGCGCGGCCTTCGGAACGAGCACCATTACCTTCGGATTCGCCGCCAGCTTCTCCATCGCCGTCGCCACTGCCTCCGTGTGCGGCCGGGCGGATTCCAGCGCCTTATCCCGGGCGATTCCCAGGATCGTGCTCTTGGCAAACCACGTCGATGCCAGCAGCGCCAGCGTCAGAACCGCTCCGCCCAGATTCAACACGGCTAGCACTTTGGTGAACGGGGTCATGGAAATTTCGGAGGCCGGCAACGAGATTGCGCCAGCCCCTCAAACGATGGCAATCCCTTACGCTTCGCGTGGAAACAGCCCTCCTTTTTCCACTAGCGGCACGGCCCCCTTTTTTATCACATGCTGGCCAGCCACCCGACATTCCTTGCCACGCCCCTTTCCTTGTGCTTGCTTGCCGGACTCACCAAAACCATCCATCCATGAAATACCAATCGTTCGCCCTCCCGGGATTCCTGCTCTCCGCCTTGCTCTGCTGTGCCGCGGGAAATACCGCCCGCGCGGAGGAAACCTACGTTCTCGCCAAGAAGAACTTCGTCCCCGCCAAGGGCACCTCCATGACCAAGGAGTTCTCCATGAACATGAGCGACGCCGCCATGAAGATCAGCGCCGGTGGCCAGGAGATTGCCGGCTCCATGACCCGCTTGGAAACCAACAAGGAAACCTCCGAGGTCCTTTCCGCGGAAAAAATCCGCCTTACCGCCACCGACCGCAAGGTCGAGGGCAAGATGACC
>CAXTTX010000094.1:6032-13950 GCA_964247045.1 uncultured Verrucomicrobiales bacterium
GGCCACCCCGGACGAACCGGAACCCCTCCTCAACAAGCCCATCGTCCTTGACCTGAAGGACGGCAAATGGTCCGCCAGCCTCGAGGCCGCGGATGCCAAACCCACCGCCGCCGAACAGAAGAGCCTCGATAAAAAGGCCGAGTCCGCGAACAAGGATGCCGACTTCGGCATGTATGGTGACTCCCCGCGCAAGGTCGGCGACGAGTGGAAAGTCGATCCCTCGAAGACCGGCTTCGGCGAAGGCACCGACCTCACCGGTGACTACTCCGTCAAGTTCGTCGAGGTGAAGGACTACCAGGGCGCCAAATGTGCCGTCCTCAAGGCCACCTACGATTTCAAGGGCAAGATCGAGTCCCAGCCCGGCAGCCCCGGCCTCGGCATGCGCATGAAGGGCGAGGCCGTTTCCCTCCGCTCCATCGCGGACCTCCAGGACCTCGATGTCCAGATCGACGCGACCATGACCCTGGACGGCGCACCTGCCGACGGCGTCACCATGAACGTCGAGGGCCCGATGAAGGGAACCCAGAAAATCACCCTCAAGAAGCCCTGACCCCGGGGCAAGTGGCAGCCTCCCCCGAATTGGGGAGACTGCCCAATCGGGTTGATTCACCGGCCGGGTCTCTGCTATGGGAGAGATCCCTGCCCGCATGAGACTTCCCGATTTCACGGCCATCCCCACCTGCGTTTTCTCCGCGGCCGTGTTGGCCGTTTTCGCGCTGGATCACGCCGTCGCCTTGCCACGTCTCTGGACAGCCACCGACGGCCGCCAGCTCATCGGGGAGTTCGTCAAGGCGGACGCGAACACCGTCACCATCAACCGCGATACCGGGAAACCCGTCTCCATCCCCATCGCGATGCTCACCCCGGAGGACCGGGAATTCGCCACGAAGGAACAAAAAGCCAAGGCCTCCTCCGACAAGGAAGCCGCCTCGAAAAAGGAAGCCGAGTGGCAATCCGCCCGCTCCGCCCCCGAAAAGGAGGAAAAGGGCAAGGGCCACATCACCTACAAGCTCTCCAACGGTTCCGAAAAATGGCCGGAGGACCGCAGGAAACGCATCGTCGCCGCCATGGATGAGGCGATCAAGTTCCTCAACGAGCACGGCGATTTCACCAAGGAAGTCACCGCCAACAACAGCCCCGGCACCCCCACCGCGGATGCCAACATCGGCGGCTGGATCAACTGGGGCGGCTCCATCAGCCGCCGCGTCGCGATTCACGAGATCGCCCACACCCTCGGCATCGGCACCGGCGAAAACTGGGGCAAGAACATCGAAAATGGCCTCTGGACCGGCAAGTTCGCCCTCGAACAACTCCGCGCCTTCGATGGCAAGGACGCCGTCCTCCATGCCGACCGCCAGCACTTCTGGCCCTACGGCCTCAACCAGGACAGCGAGTCCAGTCCCGAGAACGACCTCCGCCACATCAAGATCGTCGAGGCCATGCGCAAGGACATGGGCATGAAGTAAGCCGGGTGTGCCGCGTCAGCGCTTCAGGTCGCGGAGATAAAACGTGATCGCTTCCGCGTCTTCCCGGTTCAAACGATACGGCGGCATCGGTGGCAAGGTGGGTTTCCCGTTCGGTCGCTCGCCCGTCATCAGGAAATGGATCATCGCTTCTTCGCTGAATCCCGCTGGCAATCCGGCGATCGGTGGTGACACCGGCATCCACGGCATTTCCACCGTCGGCTTGAACCCGACCGGTGCGCCGGTCAAATGCTTCGATTCCAGAAACTGCCCCTTCTCGTCACGCGGTGAGTGGCAATCAATGCACATGCCCGCCTGGTGGACCAGGTAGCGTCCCCGCTCCGTGCGGGTCTTTTCCGCAACTTGGGTCGTGGCGGGTTTTTCGGCGAAGGCCGCGATCACCGCGGCGGCGAGGGTGCCAATGACAATGGCTTGGGTCGTTCTTTTCATGGTGTTTCAGGGGTTGGTTGGAAAAAATTGCGATGGGGCACTTCCGGAAAAAAGCGCGAGGCTCCGCCACGGAAAGGCGCTCATCGCGCCCGCCGGGCTTTCTGTCGCGTCCCCTCTCGTTTCTAACGATCTAACTGGAACCCAGCGCGGCCTGCACCAGCGCCTTCGCCGCCCAGATCTTCACCTCACGCGCGGTGTCTTCATCAATCCGGATCACATCCTTGAACACGATCATCGACTCCGTGCCGAAAATCAGCGCCAACGCCGCGACCAGCTTTTCATAAGCCTCGTCCGTGAACCGCTCTCGCGCCGGCGCCAGCGCCGCCTCGATCAGCGGCGTGCGCCGGTTCTGCCGCTTCGGCAGCGAATCATCCGCTGGATCACGGCCGATCGAGCTCGCCAGCATCACCCGCAGCGCCGCCTCGTTCCGCCACGTCACCTCATGCATCGCCGCTTCCACCCGCGCGATCCGCTCCAGCGGATCGTCCGGGCTTCCCTCCGCGAGAATCTCCTCCGGCTCCCGCAGCGCGGCATCCACCGGTGCCTCGGCGAGCAGGGCCTCCACGTTCTTGAAATGCCGGTAGACCGTCGCGCGCGAGACCAGCGCCTCCTTCGCGATGTCATCCATGTTGGGCCTCCGCCCCTCGCGGATCAATCGCGCGGCCGCCAGCAGGATGTCCTTCCGCGTCCGCAGTTCCTGGTTGCTGGGTAGCTTGGCCTTGCTCACGAATCGGTGGGGAGTTGTTGGAAAATCGCCGCCAGATCCAGCCAGACCTGCTCCTTCTGGATCTGCCCTGCGGGGGTGAATTCCACCACATGCAGCAGCCGGAACCCCAGCGGGCGGTCCCGCCCCTCCAGCCCGAAGGGCCGGCCCGGCGCACTCCCTTCCCAGAATGACTCGTCCACCAGGAAGTTCTCCCCATACAGCCGCCGGATCGGCGTCACCTTGCTCTCGGAAAGATCGGCGAAGAGCGTTTCATAAAACCCTCTTGCCGCCTCGCGGCCGTGGCTCGGCCCGGGCGGCCAGCCGACCACGTCATGGGTCGCGTCCTCCGCCAAGGTGGCGAGCACGCCTTCGACATCATCGTTCCCCTCGTAGGAATAATGCGTGTCGATCATCGCATCCATATCTTCAGGTTTCAGGGACATATCAGGTGGATTGTGTTGAATTTTATCGATGGGGTAGGGGACTCCTTCGGGGGAGACATTCGGGTTGTTGTGAGATAATTGTCTCACATCAAGAAAAAAGTTTCGAATTTGTCCTGTCGCACGGCTTTTTGCCCCGCCTTTCCCGAAATCTCGACCGTCTCTCCCTCGTAAACCCAGCCGGAATGAAACCCCTGATCGCCCTCCTGCTTCTTTCTCTTCCCGCGGCGTTCGCCTTGGAACCCGCCACCTCGGCAAATCCGGCTCCTCCTTCAAATCCGCCTCTCTCTCCGGCTCCCACCCTCCGCCCGAATCCCGCCCGTTTCGCCAATGAGATCGAAGCCTTCAACCGCCAGGAACCCGAAAAGGGCGGCATCGTTTTCACCGGCAGCTCCAGCATCCGCCTCTGGCCCCATCTCAAGGAAGACTTCCCCGGCCTCCCCGTCACCAACCGCGGCTTCGGCGGCTGCGTGTCGAACGACATGATCGTCTACTTCGATTCCATCGTCACCCGCCACGAGCCCAAGGTCCTCGTCACCTACTGCGGCAGCAACGACATCCAGGAACACCTCACCGTCGATGAGGCCTTCGCCGACTACACGAAATTCCTCGGCATCGCCCACGACCGCTTCCCCGCCACCCGGATCATTCTAACATCCGTGAAGATCGCCCCGAAGCGCGCCACGCATATCCCCCGCATCCACGAGTTCAACCGCCGCCTCGAAGCCTGGGTCACCGGAAAAGACTGGGTCCGCTACGTCGATTGCACCAGCTACCTCGCCGACGCCTCCGACCAGCCCATCATCTCCTATTACGGCCCCGACAACCTCCACCTCAGCCCCGCCGGCTACGCCAAATGGCAAGCCATCCTCGACCCCATCCTCCGCGAGGAATGGGCCAAGGTGAAATGAGATCCGGGGCGAGCGCTCCACAAGTCCGGGAGGACCGCTCCACAAGTCCGCGGGAATCGCTCTCCATCAGTCCCGCGGGGACGACCGACAATAGCCCAGCCATTCATGGCTGGGTATGAAGGACGCTCTTCACCGAGTCCCGTGAGGGACGGCAGAAGCGCGGCCATCGGGACAACCGAAGCATGATCGATTGGACATAACCATGGTCCTTCACCCACGCTCCAACCCCGATACCCTCACCAAAACCTTTCTACTTCCCCGATTCCCCATCAATCCTCCCCAAAATCTTCCCCACCGCCCCCATCGCCGCCGGACTTCCTGATAGATCCATCGTCTTCAAAATCCCCGCCACCTTCGCATCATCCGCCATCACCTCCGCCAACCCCGGCGTCGCCTCGTCCGCCGTCACCAGCCGGTTCCCATGCAGGTAATTCCGGTTCGGATAAAGCCCCGCGAAATACTCCAGCTCTCCTGCGGCCCGCGGTGATGTTAGATACGTCGTGAACAATCCCAACTGCGCCGCATCCGTGATGTCCAGCCGCGACACCAGTGATGCCCGCTGCATCGGCGCGAAGTCCATCCACGCCGCGTCTTTCTCCATACTACCCCGCACCAGCGCCGGATCCCGCGTCACCATCCGGTCCAGCGACATATACGCCGCCCGCGCCAGATCATCGTCCGCCCTCTGCTCAGCCTCCCGCGCCACCGTCACCAGCCGGTCGAACATCGGCTTGCCGCCTACCTCCACCGCCACGTCGAAAGCCTCCAGAAAACCCGCCGAAGGATCCTTGATCCACGGCATCTGCAACATCTCGAAAAAACGCGTCGCGAGCTCCTGCCGCATGTCCCCGTCCAGGTCGTTCCACGCGACATTCCGGAGACAGAGCGCATACTCATCCTGCGACGCCTTCCCCGCCATCAGCTCCCGCGCCAGTTCCAGCGCCGCCGTCGGATCCAGCGATGGCAGCAAATCCAGCAAAGCCACTCGCAGCGTCGGCACCCCATCCATTACCCCGTCCGCCCCGACGCTGAAGGCCAAACCGGTGGGCGCATCCCCGCCCCGCCGCAGGAATTCCACCAGCACCGCCGCCGCCTTCCCATCCGGTGCCCGCCGGATCGCGTCCCGCAAATTCGCTAACAGCGCACGCGCCTCTTCCGGCTCCAAGGCCGTGCGGAAATTCACCAGCGCCTCATCCAGCACACGGGACAGATCAACCGTTCTCGACCCCTCATCCTGCCCGGACATCTTTCCCCCTCCCGCGACCTCCGGTTCCTTCCCCGGTTCTTCCCCGGCCATCGGCGCGGCGGGTGCCTTCTCAGCCACCGGTTCCAGTGACGAATAAAGTGCCAGTCCCGCCAGCGCGATCCCCGCCAGGATCCAACCCGCATTTGTCCGTTGAGAGGGCCCGACCATGGCTTCGCGTCTGCTACTTGCCCGGAGCCGAGATCTTGACGCTGAAGCTGTCGAAAGTCGCCACGTTGCCCTTCACCACATCCCGCATCTTCAGGCTCCATGTGCCGGCGGCGGCCACGCCGAGGAATTTAGAGGTATAATCCGCATCCTGGATATTCAGGTTCGCGCCCGTGGTCGCGGAACTCTTGCTGATCCACCGCACCCGGCCGGACGGCGACCGCAGGAAAACGTCCAGATCCCCGCGCCGTGGCGTTGCCACCGACATGCTGAAGCTAAGCTCCGTCACATTGCCCGTGAATCCCGTGGCCTCCACCTGGCGGGTGACATACGTCTCGCTGTGGTCCGGCAGGTTCGTGTCCTTCGTGTTCGTGAAAGTGCTCGTCACCTCCTTCAGCCCCAGCGCCGCCGAGGCCATGCTCTCCGAGTCGGCGTTCAGCGCATACACCCCCGCCGTGCTGTAGGAACCGGAAACCAGGATCGCCGCCAGCGCGTATTCCGAACCGGATTCATCCTGCACGAAAAGCGGCCCGCCGCTGTTCCCTGGTCCCGTGGAAACCTTCTTGAAAACATAATAGTCGTCCCGCGCCTGCGACGCCTGCGTCGGAAACCAATCCGTCCCGTGCTGGTAATACCGGCCGCTTTCGCCCGTGTAATCGATCTCCGCCGGATAGCCCACGATCTGCTTCAGCCGCCCGGACCGGATCGCCGCCCCGCCGCTCGGCCAGCAATCCACCGCCGGACCGAACGAATTGTTCCCGAAAAACACCGTGAAATCATACGAAAACGCCCGCGACGAGTTCTGGCCCGCGGATTTCACATTTGTCGCATACTGCGTGAAGTAGCGGAACCCGCGCGGAGCCACGCCGATCGAAAACTTCGGCGCCGACTGCCCGTCATAATTCCGGTAAAACAGGTATTCCGTCGACCATACCCCCTTTTCGTAAAACAGGTGCCCGCACGAATAGATCAGCCGCGGATCCCGCGCCACCACCGCACTCCCGCGGAACCAGCCATCCTTCGAATTGCTCTCCATGTAGCCCGTCGACTCATCGAACAGCCCTCGCTTGGAAAAGTAAACCTGCCCCGAGGCAAGGGGCGCGAAAAACGAAAGCGACAGAACGGCTGTCGCCCCGGTAAGGCATGGCAAGTGTTTCAAGGGAATCGGAATGCTATGGGTTTTTCGGGGCGGCGTGCAAAGAGTGCCAACGGGTGCAAGGGCCGACAATGCGCCACCATCGCCAGTCGGCACCCGGAGTCAAGTCGACACCTCCGAGCAGATTGATTGCCAAGTTCTGTAAAGGAAGGGTGAAGGCGCGGAAGGAGCCTACTCCTCCAGGCAGGGACATCTCCCCGGGAAAACCGGGCATCAGCATTTTGCCCCGGAGGGGCAGCCCGAAGGTAGCCGGTCGGCGTAAGCCACCGGAAACGCATCGCATAACCACTGAGCCCCCGGCAGGGGCGGCAGAAGTCGTCCCCCGCATTCGCGCATCCAACCCCATTCACCGGACTTCATGCGTTGCCCCCTCCCTGCTTAGGGAAGCCAGAATCTACCCCGTCACTCGCGCTAGCACCGCGAGCGGGCTCTCAAGCCATCGCCAGCAGCGACTCATCCCAATCCTTCCAAACCGGATCCAGCCCCTTCGCTCTCAACATCGCCGCCACCTCCGCCGGACTCCGGAGATCCGTGATCTGGAACTGCTCCGTCGCCTTCTCGCATCCCGACTTCTCCTCCAACTCCACGCGTCTTCCCTTCACCGTGAGATGCAGATCATCGCTCCCGGCCCCCGTGTAACCACCCGGCTCCGTCCGCGCTCCGGCCGACATGTGCGTCACCCCCAGCGTCGCGATCGCATCACGCAACCCCGCCGGCTCCCGGGTCGAAACCACAATCCCCACCTGCGGAAACAACAGCCTGAAAATTGCGATCAACCGCACGAACGCCTTGTCCGGCAGATACAGCTTCGGATCCGGCTCATACTCATAATTCCCCGCGTACGGCCGCATCCGCGGAAACGCCACCGTGAACTGCGCCTTCCAGCAATGCTTGTAAAGATACTCCAGATGCGCGCACAGCGCCAGCGCCTCGAACTTCCAATCCGCTAATCCGAACAACGCCCCGATCCCGATCCGTCGGAATCCCCCCGCATACGCCCGCTCCGGACAATCCAGCCGCCAATCGAAATTCTTCTTCGGCCCCGCCGTGTGGAGCTGCTGATAGGTCTCCCGATGATAACATTCCTGATAGACCACCAGTCCCTCCGCCCCGTGACCGACAAGCTCGGTATACTGCTCGTCTTCCATCGGCCCTACCTCCAGGCCCAGCGTCGGGATGAACGGCTTCAGCGCGTCCACGCATTCCTGCAGGTAACCTTCCGAAACGAACTTCGGATGCTCCCCCGCGACCAGCAGCACATTGCGGAAACCCAGCCCATGCAGGTGCTTCGCCTCCGTCACCACCTGCTCCACCGTCAGCGTCGTTCGGAAAATCCCCGCGTCCCGCGAGAACCCGCAGTATTTGCAATTGTTCACGCACT
>CAXTTX010000095.1:0-13908 GCA_964247045.1 uncultured Verrucomicrobiales bacterium
CGCAGGATCACCCCCACCTTCCACGAGCGGATGGTGTGGGGCCAAGGGGATGGTTCCGGCCTTCGCGCCGTTGACTCCGCCGTCGGTCGGGTCGGGGCCCTCGCCTGTTGGGAACACTACAATCCGCTCGCGCGCTACACGCTCATGGCGGATCGCGAGCAGATCCACTGCGCCCAATTTCCCGGCTCCATGGTCGGCCAGATCTTCGCGGATCAAATCGAGGTCACCATCCGCCATCACGCGCTTGAAGCCGGGTGTTTCGTGGTCAACTCCACCGGCTGGCTCACCGATGAACAAATCCAGGAAATCACCCCGGACCCGAAAATGCAGAAGGTCCTCCGCGGCGGATGCTTCTCCGCCATCATCGCGCCGGACGGCTCGCACCTCTGCGATCCCATCACCGAGGGCGAGGGCATGGCGATTGCGGATCTGGATTTCGACCTCATCACCAAGCGCAAGCGGATGATGGATTCCGTCGGCCACTACAGCCGGCCCGACCTGTTCGAACTGCGCGTGGACCGCACCCCGCGTCCCGCCCTCACGGAAATTTCAGAAGAAACCAACGGTCATGCAGACACTCGACTTCCCATCCGCCCTGTCTTCGAAGAAGCAATGGCTGCTCTCTGAACTCCAGTCCGCGGGCTTGCGGATCGGCAACGCTCCTTCCACCGCGCCATCGCGCACCGGTGGCGCCGGCCCCACCGACCACAAGGCGGTCACGGTTCTCGGCACCACCATCATGGTGCCGGTTCACACCCGCGGAGCCGCTTCCTCTCCCTTCTCCATCATCTCGCTGGATGGAAACGGCCGCGCGATGCTGCTCAGGGAAGGCGAACCCGTTGCCAGCATCCAGTTCCCGCCCGAGCCGAAATTCTATGGTCTAACCACCGCGGAGGGCGTCCCTTACTGGAAGATCGCCCAGCTCCATTCCAGCCGCGTCCTCGCCACCACCCTGCTGCAAACCTGCATCCGTTACGGCAATTTCGACACCCGCTGCCAGTTCTGCGCCATCGGCGAGTCTCTCAAGGCCGGCCGCACCATCCGGGAAAAATCTCCCGCCCAGCTCGCCGAAGTCGCCGCCGCCGCGAAACGCCTGGATGGCGTCGACAACGTCGTCATGACCACCGGCACGCCGCCCACGCCGGATCGTGGAGCCGCCGTGCTCGCCGCGGCTGCGTTCGCCATCAAGCAAGCCACCAACCTTCCCATCCAGGCCCAATGCGAGCCGCCGGACGATTTCCAATGGTTCGTCCGCCTCCGCGGAAACGGTGTCGATTCCCTCGGTATGCACTTGGAAGCCTGGGACCAGGACGTGCGCCGGAAAATCATGCCCGGCAAGGCCGAGGTTCCTCTGTCCTACTACTTGGAGGCCTTCGCGGCATCGGTGAAAGTCTTTGGCCGTGGCCAGGTTAGCACTTACCTCCTCGCTGGCCTCGGCGATACCGTGGCGGGCCTGCTAGAGGGCTGCCACCAGTTGATCTCCCTCGGGGTTTACCCCTTCGTCGTGCCATTCGTTCCCGTCACCGGCACCCCGCTTGCGGGTCATCCGCCGCCCGACGCGGAGTTCATGAAAGCCATCCTTTCGCCTCTCGGCGCAATGCTCACAGAAGCTGGCATGACTTCTGATACGGTGAAGGCCGGGTGCGCGAAATGCGGGGCCTGCAGCTCGCTCTCCTCGTTTGAAAAGTCGTTCGAGAAGTCCTCTGAGAAATCGTCCGGGAATACCAGCCAATCCCCCTGCTCCAATGCCTGAAACCACCTTCACCGCGGTCTTGCCGGATGGCAGTTTCCAGCCCTGCTACTCACCCTCCACGGTGGTGAAAAATTATTTCACCACCGGCCAGCAGCTCCCCGCCTCGGAATTTATCCGCCTGTCCCGCATCGCCTTGAACGAGGCTTCCGAGCGCGTCCGCCGCAAGTTCGGCTTTTCCTGCACCGCCGCCTCCGCCTCGCTCGCCGAGATCGAACGCTGGGCCGGACAACTCCCCCCGGATACGCCACTGACGATCGCACATATCCACTGACCCCCAACCAGCCACCATGCCATTCACCGATCCTCAATACATCTCCGTCATCATCATCGGCGGCGGCCAAGCCGGGCTTTCCGCCAGTTATTGCCTCCGCCAGCGCGGGGTGGACGATCATGTGATTCTCGAAAAACACCGAATCGGCCATTCATGGCGCTCGGAGCGGTGGGATTCCTTTTCCTTGGTCACTCCGAACCACCAGTGCCGCCTGCCCGGCCATCATTACGATGGCGATGACCCGGAGGGCTTCATGGTCAAGGACCAGATCGTTGACTACATCGAGCGCTACGCGAAGAAATTCCGCCCGCCGATTCTCGAGGGCGTCACCGTCACCTCCGTCACCAAGCGCGAGGGCTACTTCCACGTCACCACCAACCAAGGGACCTGGTTTTGCGATGATGTCATCGTCGCCACCGGAGGCTTCCATATTCCCTTCGTGCCCAACGGCGCGGACCGGATTCCCGATCACATCAAGCAGATCCATTCGATCGACTACAAACGTTCCTCCCAGATTCCCGAGGGCGAGACCCTCATCGTCGGTTCCGGCCAATCCGGAGTCCAGATCATGGAGGAACTCCATCTCGAAGGCCGCAAAGTTCACCTCTGCCTCGGCAACGCCCCGCGTTCGCCACGGAAATACCGGGGCAAGGATGCCGTCACTTGGCTGGAGGAAATGGGATACTACAAGACCACCTATGCCGAATATCCGGACAAGGCGAAGGCCGTTTCCGGCACCAACCACTACCTCACCGGCCGCGATGGCGGCCATGAGATCGACCTCCGCCAGTTCGCGCTGGAGGGCGTGAAACTCTACGGCTTCGTCGAGGACATCGATTTTGACAAATTCAGCCTCCGCCAGGACATTGCCGCCAAGCTGGACGCCGCGGACAAATCCTACAACGGCATTTGCAAACGCATCGACGACTACATCACCGCAAAGGGGATCGATGCTCCTCCCGGTTCGCACTACGAACCCGTCTGGGCTCCGGAAACCGAACCCACCGGGCTGAACTTCGCCGAAAACAACATCACCTGCATCGTCTGGTGCATCGGTTTCCTGCCGGATTTCAGGTTCATCAAGCTTCCCGTGTTCAACATGCGCGGCTACCCGGAAACGGATCGGGGGCTCACCGCGCTCCCCGGTCTTTATTTCCTCGGCCTGCCGTGGATGCACACCTGGGGTTCCGCCCGCTTCTCCGGCATCGCCGAAGATGCGGACCACATTGCCGCGAAAATCGAGGCCAGCATCCAGTACCCCGTCCACTGCGAATCATGATTCTGGAACGCTTCCCGTCCTACAGTCCTCACGACTTCGTCTTCAAGATCGCGAAGTCACCGGAGGATCTCGCCGGCTTCTTTGCCCTCAGGCGTGCCATCTTTTGCCAGGAGCAGGGAATCTTCAACGGGGACGACCGCGATCTTGCCGACGAGTCGATGCTACCCATCGTCTGCAAAACCCTCATCGCCGGGATGGAGGATGCCGTCGCCGGCGTCGTCCGCATCCATGAGCGGAGCCCCGGACTTTGGCACGGTTCGCGGCTCGGAGTGGCTGCCGACTACCGCCGCATCCGCCATTTCAGTCCCGGCGTCGCCATCCGGAATTTGCAACCCTGCTATCATGGTCTCGGCGCGCTCGGTGCCGGGCTGATTCACAAGGCGGTCTCCACGGCCAAGGCTCTCGGTTGTCACGAATTCCTCGCCACCGTGCAAATCCAGAACGCCCGCTTCTTCCAGCGCCTCCACTGGACCCCCTTGGAGGAGATCTCCCTGCATGGCATTCCCCATGTCAGGATGCGTGCGGATCTCTCGTGTTATCAAGCAGCCAGCCGGGTCGCTTGAACCCGCTTGGCATAAGACTTTCTCCCATGTTGGCACACGCGATTTCGTTTAAAAATAGTTCAGATTTTTCAGAAATTGGCATGAGTCGATCTATCAATGAGTGACTCATGACGGATATTTCCTCGCTGGCCCAATACCTCGTTGCCCACCCTGCCGTGGCCGAAAAGGCCGATATCCAGCGGGCATACGGACATGCGTTGGAGGTCTCCGGAAAGGTCCGCGTCGGCGATGATTGTGCTGCCATCCTCAATCCATCCGGTACCGGCCATCTCCTTTTTGCCGCGGAGGGTATGCTTGAATCTTTCGTCGCGGAGGACCCGTGGTTCGCGGGCTATTCCGCCGTCATGGTGAACCTTTCCGATGTCGCCGCCATGGGGGGGCGACCCGTCGCCATCACGGATGTCCTCTGGACGCCCACCGAACAAATTTCCGCCGAAATATGGGAAGGCATGCAGGCTGCCGCCCAAGCCTACTCGGTGCCCATCGTCGGCGGCCACACCACCCGCACCGTTTCCGGAAAGGCCATGCTGGGCGCCGCCGTCCTCGGCCATGCCGGGGAACGCCTCATCACCAGCTTCGACGCGAAACCCGGCGATATCCTCGTCATCGCCATTGACATGCATGGTGGCTACCGCGGCGACAAACCCTTCTGGAACGCCAGCACCATCACCCCGCCGGAGCGTCTCCGTTCGGATCTGGAATTGCTTCCCTCCCTTGCGGAAAAAGGTCTCTGCCGCGCCGGCAAGGACATCAGCAACGGCGGCATCATCGGCACCCTCGCCATGCTTTGCAAATGCTCCGCCGTCGGCGCCGTGGTGGATCTTGAAAATCTTCCCTGCCCCATGGATGTCGAGATCGAGCGCTGGCTCGTCTCCTTCCCCAGCTACGGCTACCTCCTCGCCATCGCTCCGGAGGATGTCGAAAGCACCCTGAGCCACTTCACCGCCACCAAGATCACTTGCCGCGAGATCGGCCACTTCACCGAGACCCCCGGCATCACCCTCACGGCGGATGGCGAATCAGCGGACCTCGTTTTCAGCAAGCCAGGCGTCGATGCCGCCGGTAACATTCTTGACCCGACTGAAGCCATGATCGAGCAGCAACTCGACTGCCTTGGCTGACCGCCGTCCGGATTTGCAGTGGATCAGGATCTCACGGTCCTTCGGCAGCTCCTCGATCCGGTCCGGTAGCGTTTGCAGGGGAATCAACCGCGCACCCTCGATGTGGGCGATGGCGTGTTCGTCCGGCTCCCGCACATCGATCAGCAGTCCTTTGTAATCGTGTTCGAGCAGTTCGCGGAGTTCGGCGGTGGTGATGGTTTCCATGTGTTCAGGGACTTCGCACGAGGCGGAAGAATTCGTTTCGGTATTGGCTACGGAGAAAATATCCGGCGTGTCCCCGCACAAGCGGCATTGCGGATCGCGGTTCAGCTTGATCGTCCGGAATGAACCGCCAAGCCCTTCGTAGCAGGTAAGCTTCCCCAGCGGCACAGACCCGATCCCCAGAATCAGCTTCAGCGTTTCCATCGCCTGGATCGAGCCGATGATCCCGGGCAGCACTCCCAGCACCCCCGCCTCTTGGCAGGAAGGCACGCTTCCCGCCGGTGGCATCGTCGGCAGCAGGCAGCGGTAGCACGGCCCGCCCAGATGCGGCGCGAATACGCCCGCCTGCCCTTCGAATCGGTGGATTGCCCCGTAAACCAGCGGCTTCTTCAGGAAAAATGCCGCGTCATTCGTCAGAAACCGTGTCGGGAAATTGTCGGATCCGTCCACGATCACGTCGAAATCCTTCGCGATTTCCAAGGCGTTCTCCGGTGTGAATCGCACCGGGTAAGCCTCCAGGCGGATATGCGGGTTCACCTCCCGCAACCGCGCCACCGCGCTCTCCAGCTTCGGTTTCCCCAGCCAGGATTCGCCGTGCAGGACCTGCCGCTGCAGGTTCGAGGCTTCCACCACGTCGGGGTCCACCAGTCCCAGTCGGCCCACCCCGGCCGCCGCCAGATACATCGCCGCCGGCGACCCCAGCGCACCCGTCCCGATCAGCAGCACCGATGCGCTTTTCAGCTTCAACTGGCCCTCTTCGCCGATCGCGGGAATCAACAAGTGGCGGGAGTAGCGGAGCTTTTCCGCCGGTGACAGGCCCTCTGGCATCGCGCGCGGAATCTGGAGTGGAATCGTCACCCGGTCAAAGGCGGAAAAGCATTTTGCGCGATCCCGAAATGTGATAGAGTGGATTATGGCTGAAACCCTCTCTTCCTTCCAGATGCGCCCAGGGGATCCAGCGCCGGATTTCTCCCTTCCGGATGCCGATGGTATCGTGTTTTCCCGCGCCAGTTTGTCCGGGGAGAACGGCCTGCTGGTTGTTTTCGCCTGCAATCATTGCCCCTTCGTCGTCCATCTTGCCCAGGCCCTAGGAGACTTCGCCCGGGAAATTCTCCCGGATGGCGTCAATACCGTCGCGATCACCGCGAACGACACCCAAAAATACCCGCAGGACGGGCCGGAACACATGAAGGCCTTTGCCTCGGAATATGGCTGGGAATTTTCCTACCTCTTCGACGAATCCCAGGAAATCGCGAAATCTTACGGCGCCGTCTGCACGCCGGACTTCTTCCTCTTCAACCGCGATGGGAAGCTTTTCTACGCCGGCCAGTTTGACGATTCCCGGCCACGCAGCGGTTTGGAACCCCACGGCGGCGACCTCCGCGAGGCCGTCCGCCGCATGCTCTCCGGAGAGGAGCCGCTCGCCCGCCCCTACCCGAGCAGCGGCTGTAACATCAAGTGGAAGCCGGGCAATGAACCAGCCTGATCCGCACTCATAACTCCCTTCATAACCTTGACCCCCGTTTGCCCGGTGTGAATGCTGCCCGCCGTGCGTTCCATCTTGATTACCGGCGGAAATGGCGGCCTCGGCCTTGCCATCGCCCGCTATTTTCTTGATCGGGACAACGCTTGCCGAGTCTGGCTCGGCGTCCGCGCGAACCGCACCCAGGCGGAAACACTCGCCAGTGAATTTCCCGGCCGCTGCTCCCTCGTCGATCTGGAAGTCACCTCACCGGAAGCTTGGAAATCTGCCTTGGAAACCATCCTCGCGGCAGACGGGCGGCTGGACGTGCTCGTGAACAACGCGGGCATCCATCGGGACTGCCTCCTCGCCGCCATGCCGGACGAGGCCTGGCACTCGGTCGTTTCGTCCAATCTGGATTCGGTTTTCCACGGTTGCCGTGCCGCCGTCGGGCCGATGATGCGCCAGCGTTCCGGCCGCATCATCAACATTGCCTCCCTCAGTGCCATTTTGCCCCCGCTTGGCCAGACGAACTATGCCGCGGCGAAGGCCGGCGTCGTTGCCTTCAGCCGTACCATGGCCAAGGAAGTCGCCCGCTCCGGCATCACCGTGAATTCACTCCTGCCCGGTTACATCGAGACCGAGGCCCTCGCCGGCATGGATGAGGAAACCCGCAAGGCCGCGAAAAAAGACATTCCCATGCGCCGCTTCGGCTGCCCGGAGGAGGTCGCCGCCGCCGTCCATTTCCTGGCGGGGGAGGGGGCCGCCTACATCACCGGCGCGGCACTCAAGATCGACGGCGGGATATTCTAACAAATTTCAAGAACCAGAAAGCGACATGCAAGGCGAAGAACTGCGGCGGAAGATCAAGGAAGTGATGGTGGACGAGCTCATGCTCGAGATGGAACCCTCCGAAATCGGGGACACCGTGCCCATCTTCGGAGCAGGCGGCCTCGGCCTGGATTCCGTGGATGCCCTCCAACTCGTCGTCGGCCTCGAGAAAAATTTCGGCCTCAAGATCTCAAATTCCGATGCCGCCAAGGGCATCCTCGAATCCGTCGAATCCATCGCCCGGGAAATCGAGAAATCCGCCTGAGCGATCACACGGAGCGCCTGGCATGAAAGGATTCCTCATCTTCCTCCTCAAGCTGGCGCTCACCGGACTCTGCCTCTGGTGGGCCTTTTCCCACGTCGAGTTCGACCGTTCCATCTTCACCCGGCCCGGAGCCATCGACTACCGTTGGCTCGCCGCCGGGGTTCTTCTTGCGGGCTGCTCCATCACGCTCCACGGCCTCCGCTGGTGGCTTTTCCTCCGCGGCCAATCACTCCAGGTCACCCCCGGCCGCGCCGTTGAACTCACCCTCATCGACAGCCTCTTCGGCCTCGCCTCCGTTAGCGGCATCGGCGGCGACGCAGTCCGGATTATCCTGCTCATGCGCGATTACCCCGGGAAAAAACTCGTCATCGCCCTCGCGGTCATGGCGGACCACCTCGCCGGTCTCGTTTCGCTCGCCCTCCTGTTCTTCATCATCTCCGCCGCCCGCTTTGATGCCCTCGCGAACCAGAGCGTCCTCGGCAAGGGCGTCATCCAGTTCGCCTGGTTCTACCTCGGTGGCGGCCTCGCCATGGTGGCCATGATCTTCGTTTGCGCCTCCCCGCCCGTGCATCGCCGCATCCATGCGAATGGCCGCTTCAACCGCTGGCCTCTGCTCATCCGCATTCCCGAGTTGTACGATGTTTACCGTAGAAACTGGAAATACGCCGTCGGTGGCCTCGGTGTTTCCTTCCTCATGCTGGCCGCTTTCTTTTCCTCCTACTACTGCGGCATGCGCGCTGTCGGCGGCACCGCGGAATATGGCGCCGTCGTTTCCGCCATGCCCGTCATCGACGCCCTCAGTGGCATGCCCATTTCCGTCGCCGGGGTCGGCGTCCGTGAAAAACTCTTCCAGGTCCTCATGAATGACCTCGCCGGAGTTCCCCCGGACACCGCCGTCGCCGCTTCCCTCGCCGGCTTCGCCTGCAACGTCTTCTGGGCCATCGCCGGCGCCCTCTTCTTTCTCAAGAAGCGCGACCGCTTCTCCGCCGCCGACATCGAGGCCAACAAGGACTAGCCTCCGCTTTGGGATCTCACGTCCTCCCCAGCGGGAAAATCCTCACATCCAGCGGCGCTGCCGTTAGAACCGACTCCGGCTTTCCCGCAGGCACCGGCAATCCATCCAGCCGCAGCGGTTCCGTCGACCACGTGTCACACTTCCCCGCCGCGATCTGATAAGGCGCATGGTGCACCCTCCCCGTGAAAATTTCCCCGGCCGGATTGGAGGAAAACAACAGGTAGCGCTCCACAAGGAACCAATCCAGCGATCCCGCCTCCGCTCTCGCCGTGGCCTCCGGCAACTCGTACTGATACACCGCGTCCACTGCTTCCGTGGTCTTTCGCTCGCAATGGTAATCCACGTGGTTGCCATTCCTCCGGCTCCGCATCCGCGCGTGTTGATAGGGCAGATGGAAAGCCCTCCGCGCGATCTCCACCGCCACCGGCTGGTTGCAATCCAGCGAGAAAAACCACACGCCCGTATTGCCTTGTCCATCATGCACATAGGTCCGCACGTTCAGTTCCATGAACCACGAAAGCCACGCCACCGCCGGCAATCCCGTCGGCCGGATGCGCTCCATGAAAAACGGCACCACCCCCAGCCACGCCTTGCCGTCATACGTGTCCACATGCAGCCCCGCCGGGAGCCGCTCCGCGATCGTCGCCACGTCCACCGCCCAATGCAGGAACAGCAATCCCGACCACCGCTGCCGCATCACCGGTCGTCCAACCGGAGCTTCCGTCAGCGCCATCCGCTCCTCCGGTAGTGGCGCTCTAACCGAATTCATCGATGTACGCCCGCAGGCTGGTTGGCGGCTTGCCGGTCAACAGATCTCGCACCCGGTAGACCAGCGGCCCGGCCACCCGCACCAGTGTCCGCTTCGCCGTCCCTTCCCCGCGTTCCGTGGCCATCATCACCCGCGTCGATCCCAGTCTCACGTCCCACACGGATGTTTCCCCACACGGCTTCCACCCGGCGCGAAGGAGAATCTCCAGATAATGATCACGCTCGTGTCCTTCGTGCGAATCCATCGTGAATTCCTCCACGCTCACCCATTTGCCCGGCCGCGCGGACTGCCCCGTATTCATGAAAATCACACCGTTCCGCTCCCACGCCCGTAGCCGCGGTTGCAAAAACTCCACCCCCTCCAACGCCACCCGCGCCTTGAGGTTGTTGAATCGTTTTCCCAGCCCGCGCAGGGGCAGCATCCGGTTCGTGATCGCCTGGTAGCCCGCCTGGCCCATCTCGCCATGATAGATCACCGAGCCGGACATCACCCGTACCGGCCCCCCGCCATAGATGAAACCCTCCCACCGCGCTCCACCGCGCTTGGAAAACTTCGACGGATGTTTTTCTAACAAAAGCCGCTCCGCCCTGCCATACCCGAGCTGTTGCCTCAGGAACAACCGGATGTACGGCCGCCGCCAGTGCCATACGAATGCCCCCGGCACGAACCCGAGCCGGAATCCCGCGTCCCGCAGCCGCCAGCAAAAATCCACGTCATCACCCGCCGTGTGGAACCGCGCGTCGAACCCGCCTATCGCATTGAAGGCCTCCTTCGTCACCACCAGGTTGCACCCCGGCAGGTGCTCCGCCTCCACGTCATCCAGCATCACGTGGCTTGGCGCGCCCGGTGCCGCGCACACCACCGCTTCCTGCCACGTGCGTGGCTTCGGTGGCAGGTTTGGTCCACCCGCCGCGACGAACGTTCCCTGCTTGAAAACCGGCGCCAGCCGCAGCAGCCACTCCCGGTCCGGCTCGCAATCGTCATCCGTGAAAGCCAGCACTTTCCCCCTTGCCGCCTCCGCTCCCGTGTTGCGCGCCACGCTCAAGCCCCGCGGCTCCTGCGTGATCAGCCGCACCCAGGGAAATTTCCCCGCCACGAACTCCGACGTCCCGTCCGTGGAACCATCATCCACCACCAGCGTCTCGAATCCCGTGCCATCCATCTTCGAGATGGCCTTCAGGCAGCCTTCCAGCCGCTCCCTGCCATTGCGTGTGCAAACGATGATGCTGAAGTCATCCAGCGCCGCCACCGGCTTCTCATCCCCGGCCAGTGATTCCAGCGCCGTCACCGCAGGCTTCGCGTTTCCCTGCCGGTCCGTCAGGCCGAAATCCCAGTCCAAGATCTCCTGCCCCGCGTTCCACCAGCGGTCGCTCCACGTGTAAACCGTCATTCCCGCCGTCTCCAGATCCGCCGCCGCCCGGCATCCCCACGTGAGAATCGCCGCCTGCTTCTCCAAACCGTTCCGCCGCGAATCCAACCCGAACTCGGAAATCACCAGCGGCCGGTCCCCCGCGATGTGGTGCAGCCGCCGCAAATACGCCCGCAACGCCGCCTCATCCTCCAGATACACGTTGAAGGCCGTGAAATCCGCGTTCTCCGGCTCCAGATACTCCGTGCTCGGATAGTTCGCGTAGGCAAACAGCAGCTCCGGCGCGATCTCCCGCCCGATGTCGATCAACTCCTCGATCGCCCGCCGCACCTTCAGCGGCCCCATCCAGCGCGCCAGATCCGCTGGAACCTCGTTCCCCACGTAAACCCCCGCGAGGGCGGGATGCTCGCCCGTCCTCCTCAGGCCCTCCGCCAGTTGCACCCCCGCCGCGCTATAGAGCTTCGGGTTCCGGAAAAAATCCGCGCTTTGCGACCACTTCAGCCCGCCGAAAACCTTCAGCCCATGCCGTGCCGCCGCGTCCAGCAGCGGCCTTCCCGGCATTTCATACAACCGGATCGCGTTGAACCCGGCTTTCCGGATCCTGCCAAAATCCCCGTCGAACGATTTCGGCCAGCCCCCTGGAAACGGCCCGTAGGCCACCGCGTTCATGCGGACCCGGCTTTCCCCGGCACGGAAAAACTTCCCGTCCGTTTGCCACCGATTTTCCTGCTCCTCGCCACTCACGCGCCGATCCTAGGGGGCTTGCGGCGGGTTTCCCAATCCCAAAAAGAATGTCCGGAAACCACCGAACTTGGCACTGGCAAACCGTTTTCCCGTGGCTAGCCTCCGGGAGTGTTTCAAATCGTTTTCAACGAAATCAGCGCGGCCGAGCTTTCCGCCCTGGGGACGCTCGAGCAGCTTGAGTTGCTCGACGAGTTCAAGGTCGGCAAGGCGGATCTCGAAAACCTCAACGGCGAGCGCTTCGGCAAGATCGACCGCGACGGCCGGGTCCTGTATCGCTACCGCGCGAAGGAATACCGGTTTTACTTCGAGGTGAAGGAAGGCACCGTCATCGTCCACCGCGTGCTCCACAAGGGCACGCTATCGGATTTCATGTTCCGCTCGAAGCTCCCCCTTTCCGAGGACGAATCGCTCGCCAATTCCAAGCACTTCTGGAAATTGATCGACGAGGGGCGCAATGCCCGGCGGCTCTAGCCAGCCGGTCGATTTTGCTTCCAGTTTCGTGGGCCGGGGAACATTCTCCGGGACGATGAAATGGCTCGTGCTATTGATCCTGTTGGCGCTCCTCGGCGGAAGTTGGTTTGTTTTCGACAAAGCCGGGAAGGACATGGCCTCTCTCCAGCAAAAAATCGAGCTGGCGCAGAATACCGATGATTCGGACCAAGCTCAGAAGCTGGAGGAAACGTTCCACGGACTGGAAGGCCAACGGCTTTTCATGGGGATCCTCATGACCTTTTTCTGCGCCGGCGTCGTCGGCATCATCGCGGTGGTCTATCTGCTGCCCTTCTTCGCCCAGCGCGTTACCCACGCCGTCTACGACAGTGCCGAATTGGTTGAAAAAGACGTCATGCACGACGCCCGTTCCCTGCTCGCCCAGGGAAACTACGAGGGCGCCATCGCCTCATTCCATCAGGCCGCTGCGGCGGATCCCCTGAACCGCCTGCCTTGGGTGGAAATCGCCAAGATCTACAAGGACAACTTGGGCAATCCCGGCGCCGCCATCGACACGATCCGCCATGCCTTGGAGAGCCAAGCCTGGGAGATCAACGACGCCGCCTACTTCCTCTTCCGTCTTGCCGAGTTGTATGACGAGGTGGAAGGCGACCGCGTCACCGCCGTGGCGATCCTGAACCAGGTGATCGAGCAATTCCCGGGCACCCGCCATTCAGCGAACGCCACCCACAGGCTTCACGAGTGGGCGCAGGCGGAGGAAGCGGCCTACGCGGCCCAGGTCGAGGCCGGGGGAGGGGAGTACGTTCCCGCTCCGGCCGAAGGCCAGAAGACCCTGGAGGAAGAGGAAGCGGAATTCCTCGCCCGCACCCAGCGCGGCGAAGACCCTGGCCAACAAGGTTAAAGCCCCTCTTGGGAGCGTAGCGACTAGGGAGCGGAATGGGAGCGAAGCGGACATGGCGGGCTTGGCCCTTTCTAAATACGCCCGCAAACACTCTTGTCCCCGTTACCGTGTGCCATCTCCACGTCATCCTTCTCCTTCCGCTCGTGCTATCTCCGGAGCGAAGCGACGCCCGAGCGGAATGGGAGCGAAGTGGACATGGCGGGCCTGACTTTTCCCAAATAAGCCCGTAAACACTCCTGTCCCCGTCACCGTGTGCTGTCCTCCCGTCATCCATTGTCTTACACTCCTGCCGCCCTCTTTTTCCCCAAATACGTTCTTCCCTCGGAATAGCACCGAAAACACCCGTGGCCTCAGTCGCCTCTTGTCTTCCCCAATGCAATTAAGGCAGCCTCCAAACAATGCGGAGATCGATTGCCGCCGGAATCACAAGGCTCGCCTTATCTGCTGAGCGGCACCCCCTTTTCTCATCCGCGCTGTCCGCCGCCGCCGCGGTATTCGCCGCCGACCGCTCCTGGCTCATCGCCGCCACTGCCATTGCGGTATCCTTTGCCTTGGGCGGCCTTCTCAAAGGATGGAAAACCGGACTCGTTTGGTCGGCCTGCGGCATCATTGCCACCACCTCCTTTCTAACACGCGAATCCTCCCGCCTCGCCGACGAGCGCATCCTATCCGCCCTCCCGGTCACCACGCTGCACGGGAGGGTCCTGCGGGACGCCAGATCATCGGGCCGAGGCTGGCGCGCCCCCGTGGAATTGTTGGACGGTCCGCGGCCCGGCGCGCTGGTCTGGTGGGAAGGCAATGGCGAGATCCCCGTCGCGGGTGCGCTCGCCACCGGCCGGGGAAGATTCTTCCGGCTCCAGGAACCGCGGAACCCCGACGAGTTCGACCGCGCGACGGCCGAGAACAAGCTCGTG
>CAXTTX010000096.1:0-4575 GCA_964247045.1 uncultured Verrucomicrobiales bacterium
TGTTGCCACGCTGCAAGAGCACAACTGGCCTGGCAATGTTCGCGAGCTGGAGAACACCATTGCCCGCGCCTGCGCCCTCGCCTCCTCGCAAATCCTTCTCCCGGCAGATATCCCGCTGGCATCGTCGCCCCAGCGTTCCCCGGCAGGATTCACCTCCGCGGTGGACCAGTTGATCAACGCCGCTCCTTCCGGAACCGATCTGTTGGAGTGGTTGAACTCACAAGTGGCAGGCCGCGTGCTGGAGCGTGCCGACGGCGATCTCAAGAAAGCCTCGAACACCCTCAACCTCGCCGTGCCGGATCTGAGAAAGCTCCTGGCTTACAAGGATTGACCCATGCTCCATATCATTGACCACCCGCTGATCGGCGAAGAACTCACGAAACTCCGTGACCCGGAGTGCCCTTCACCGGAGTTCCGCCAGCGGGTCCGCAGGATCGCCTCGCTGATGGTCACCGGCGTCACCGCCAACATGCAAACCGCGGTGGTTTCCTGCACGACGCCGCTGGAGATCACCTCCGGCACCAAGCTCACCCGCGGCATCATCCTGGTGCCCGTCCTGCGCGCCGGCCTCGGATTCCTCGATGGGTTCCTTGATCTCATCCCGCAGGCATCCGTGGCGCACATCGGTCTCGCGCGCAATGAAAAGACCCTCTTGCCGGAGCCCTACTATCTGAAGCACCCGCCTGTGCTGAGCGAACAGGAAGTCATCATCCTGGATCCGATGCTCGCGACCGGCGGCTCCGCCATCGAGGCTGTCCGCCGTCTCAAGGGCGCGGGTGCCAGCCATGTCAGTTTCGCCTGTCTGGTCGCCTCACCGGAAGGCGTGTCTGCTTTGGAAGGCGCTTTCCCGGAAATCCAGATCTTCACGGCGAGCCTTGACCGCTGCCTGAACGCGAACGGCTACATCCTGCCCGGCCTCGGCGACGCGGGTGACCGGCTGTTCGGCACCTGTGGCTGAGGAGCCCATTTCGTGCCGATCCGGGCTGGCAAAGGCCCGCTTCTGCTTTTAGTTTCGGGCCAAGCGATGAAGTTGTGGCCCGTCATTCCCCTGCTCCTTTTCGCCGGACCCGCCAGGCTGTCCGGTCAGGATGCCGCGGAGATCGACCGGAAAGGGACCGAGGCTCTCGCGGATGGTCTCTACGAAGTGGCGGAAACGCATTTCCGGCAATGTCTCGCGGACCGTTCCCTCACCCCGGAAGTGAAGTCGCAGGTCGCGATCCGGCTGGCGGAGGCGCTGGTGAGATCTGGTAACTCGGGCGAGGCGCTCGATCTGTTGGGACAGTCCTTCGTCTCAAAGGATGCGGCCGCCAGCTTCTGGAAAGCACAGGCCTTCGTCGCGCAACACCGTTTCGCGGACGCCATTGGCATTTTCGCGGGGATCCTGAAGGACGAGGCAGCGCCCTTCCCGGTGGAGTCCGCCTTCACCAAGGCCAGCTTGGAACTCGCGCTCGACCGGCCGGAGGAGGCCTTGCAAACGCTGGCTTCCATCCTGCCGGGGGCAGAAGCAGCCAATGGCGAGAAAATCCGGCTCTATCAAACGGAGATCCTGCTTGATCTCGGCCGCGTGAAGGAAGCCCGTGAAACCTTCGACGCCCGCGAACCGGTCATGCCGTCGCGCGAACCACTGGCCGCTTTTCTGGAGGCCCGCCTCCTGCTCGCGGAGGGCAAGGCCGAGGAGGCCGAGGCGGATTTCGAGGAACTCGTGGCCCTTTCGCAAGGCCGGTCCTTGCCACGCTATCAATCCGCCGTCGTCGGGCTGGCGGACGCGATCCAAGCCCAGGGGGATACCGAGCGGGCATCGGCGCTCTTGCTGAACGTCGTCCAGGAAGATCCGGACTCGCAATTGCTCGGCGCGATTTTCGGACGCCTTCTGGAGTGGCTGCCGGAAAAGCCAACGATAACGGATCCGGTGCTTGAACGCGTCGGCAAATGGATCACCACGTCCTTGCTTCCTGTTCCTCCGCCTCTCGTCGGCACCGGATCTTTCGCGAACGGCGGAAGCGCTGCCTCCGCCTGGCCCATGGCTGCGGAGCCTGCGGAAACCGACAACCTTCTCGTCTGGTCGCTTTATACCCGGGCCGTCGGACTGCACCGGATCGGCTCCCCGGATGCCAGAAACCAAGCGGCGGGATTGCTCTACCGCCTGCGCTTGGAATTTCCCAAACATGCCCTTGCAGGCCTAGCGCTCTATCAGCAAGCACGCTGGTTGCTTGCCGAAGGCCGCACCGACCAGGCGGGCGCGATCCTCGCCGCGCTGGTGGGAACAGCGACGGACGGCCTGAAAGGCGAAGCGGCGTTCCTCGAAGCCCGCGCCACCACCCTGAACGGAAATTACAGGGACGCCGCCAAGCTCTTTGACGAAGCAGCCTCCGCCCTGACCGGTGAACAAGCCCGCGAAGCCCGCTTGCAGGCAGCCATCGCCCGCCTCCGGAGCGGGGTGCCCGGTGGGGTGGTCCTCATCCAGCAATCCGGCGCACCGGTCGACAAGTCACTGGAAGCCGACCTCGAACTGGAACGGGCGCTTTCCGCCAAGCCACCGTCAGCGGCCCGTACCGCCATCGAGGAATTCCTCACCCGTTTCCCGGATCATCCGCGCGCGGCCGAGGCGCGCTTGGCAGCGGCCGAGACGGCCTTGACCGGTCCCCCACCTGATCTCTCCTTCGCCCGTGCGCAACTGGACACGCTTGCAACCATGCCGGAAAAGCTGGCCGCGCTTCCTCCCGCCCGCGTGGCCATGATCCGTCTCCGCATCGCGGACCTTTCCCACGACGCGCCAACCGCCATCGCCGCGGCACAAGCGGTCATCAGTTCGTTCCCGGAAACACCCGCCGCCTTGGAAGCCTCGCTCACACTGGGCCGCAACCTTTACCAGTCCGGTGACTACAACCCCGCGCGGCTGGTTTTCGAAAAACTCGCGCGGGATGCCGCGGGAGATGCCAGCCGCTCTCAACCCGCATGGCTGATGGCCGCCCGTTCCGCGGCGCTCGGTGGCACACCGAATTCCAAGGAAGAAGCACGGATCCTCTTCGACGAGGCGATCAAGGCCAACGGCCCGGTCACCTCGATTGCCATTCTGGAAAAGGCACGTCACCTCATTGACATGTCCCAGTTGAAGGAGGCCTCCGACTTCCTTGCCAAGTGGATCCAGAAGTGGCCGGACGATGATCCGCTCCAGTTGCCCGCCGGCCTGCTGTTAGGCGAGGCCCTGTTTGCCCAGGGCAGCAGCACGAACGCCGGCTTCCTGGAGCAGGCGCTGGCCGTCTATGACCGGCTCCTCGGCCACGCGAAAAAGCACCCCGCGCTATTCAACCGCCTCCAGTTTCTCCGTGGCAGCACCTTGACAAATCTTCCCGATCCGAAGGACCCCGCGAAGACGCGCGAGCGGGAGGCTTTCCAAGCCTACTATTCAGTCCTCGAAACGGGCACCCCGCCTGCGGAGTGGGAGTTTTTCGAAGAATGCGGTTTCAAGGCCGTCACCCTGCTGGAGAAGGAAGGCCGCGCCCAGGCCGCCATCGCCGTTGCCAAAAAAATCGCTTCTTTTAAAGGACCCCGGGCCGAGGAAGCCTTGGCCCGGGCCTCGAAAATCCACTTGGAACAACACGTCTGGGAGGAAGACTGATGAAAAAGTTGGCAACCTTGCATTGAAACGCTGAACTCCCTCCATGCCTTCGCTTCTCGTCACAGGAAAATCCGGCCGCATGGGCCGCACGATCATGGAAGCCGCCGCCCAGGCGAATGTCCCCGTCGCGTCCACCCATGACGCTGGCGAGGATCTCGACGCCGCGGTTGCGAAGGCCACCTGCGTCATCGATTTCACGATCCATTCCTTCACGAAGTCCGTGGTGGAGTCCGCGCTGCGCCACGGCACGCACCTGGTCATCGGCACCACCGGCCACACCGACGAGGAACGCGCGTTGATCCACGAGGCGGCGAAGTCGATCCCGATCGTCTATGCGGCGAACTACTCCGTGGGCGTAAACACCCTCTTCTGGCTCACGCGCCATGCCGCGCGGATCCTGACCCAGGATCGTTTCGACATCGAGGTCATCGAAATGCACCACAAGCACAAGATCGATGCGCCTTCCGGCACCGCGCGCCGTCTGCTGGAGATTCTCAACGAGGAAACCGGCACGTCCTACAAGGATGACATCGCCCACGGCCGTTTGGGCAACATCGGCCCGCGCACACCCCGTGAAATCGGCATGCACACACTGCGCGGCGGTGATGTCGTGGGCGACCATACCGTGCTCTTCGCCGCGGATGGCGAGCGGGTGGAACTGACCCACAAGGCATCCTCGCGCATGACCTTTGCCTCCGGTGCCGTCCGCGCCGCCTGCTGGCTGGAAACCCAGCCGGTCGGCCTTTATGACATGCAGGACGTCCTCGGGCTGCGGTAATCCCCATTGCCAGCGGCAATCCCCTTTCCCACCATGCGCCCCTATCTCTTTCTTCCGCTCTTGCTGGCCCTGAACGCCTGTGATCCGGCGAAATCCCGCACCCCGGCCACGGACAGCGCACCCGCCGAGGCCGCGCCCGTGTCGCCACCGCCACCACCGGCCGTGGAACTGCCCGCGC
>CAXTTX010000096.1:4585-13709 GCA_964247045.1 uncultured Verrucomicrobiales bacterium
ATTCCACGCAGCAGTCCTGGAATCCCGGTCAGCCGTGGGAAAAGAACCCGCCTTCCCAGCGCCGGGCGCTCGCCGCCATCGTCGCTCCCGGCAAGGTGATCACGACCTCCGAACTGGTGGCGGACGCGACCTACCTGGAATTCGAATCCCCCGATGGCACCCACCTCGCGCAGGCGAAAGTGCTCGCGGTGGATTACGAGGCGAACCTCGCCCTGCTAGGCGCCACCTCGGAACAAGAGGCGAAGCCCTTGTTTGAGAACACGGTGCCTCTCGAACTCGCCACTCCTTCAAAAATCGGCGATGCGCTGGAGATCCTGCAGATCGAGGACAATGGCTTGAGCCTCTTGACCACGGGCAGCCTCCGCAGCGTGGACGTGACCACCAACTTCCTGCCTGCCCACGCCTTCCTGACCTATCTGGTGAAGGCCTCGATGCAGAGTGCCGCGAGCAGTTATTCGCTTCCGGTTCTGAAGAATGGCAAGCTGGCGGGATTGCTCATCAGCTACGACGCGAAGGACCAGATCTGCGACGTCGCTTCCACGGACATCGTCGCGCGTTTCCTCAAGGAAACCGCTTCGCCGGAATACAAGGGTTTTCCCAGCCTCGGCATCTCCATCGCCCGCACGGAGGACCCTTCCTTCCGGCAATGGCTGAAGCTCAAGGACGACCAGGGCGGGCTCTACGTCCAGAGTGCCCGCAAGGGCGGTGCCGCGGATCTCGCGGGCGTCAAAAAGGGCGATGTCCTGCTCGCGCTGGACGGCCACCAGATCGACCGCCGCGGATACTATCAGCATCCGAACTACGGCAGCCTGTTCTGGGGCCACCTGATCCGCGGCGAGAAGTCCGCCGGCGATGTCATCACGCTTTCCCTGCTGCGCGAAGGCCAGCCGCTGGAGATCAAGGCCACTCTCACGCGCGAGGAAGAAGGCTCCCGCCTCGTCCCCGGCTATACCTTCGGCAAGGCTCCGAACTTCCTCGTGAAGGGTGGACTGGTCTTCCAGGAATTGACCCGGCCGCTTTTGGAATCCTACGGCAAGGATTGGGAAACGCGAGCTCCGCTCGATTTCCTGGATGCCTTGGAGAACCCCGAGAAATACGAGGGCAAGGCGGACCGTGTCATCTTCCTGAGCGGTGCGATTCCCACCCCGGCCACCGTCGGTTACGAGAGCTTGCGCAACCTCATCGTCACCAAGGTGAACGGCAAGGAGATCAAGAACATGAAGGGCCTCGTCGAGGCCTTCAACGGCAACCTGGGTGAACTGCATTCCATCGAATTCGCCGAGGAGAAATTCACGCTCCAACTGGATGACGCGCTGGCCACCACCGTGGACAAGCAACTCCTCCAGCGCGGCATCAACCGGCTGTCGCGGGCGGATCAGTGATCGCCCCCAGCAGACCTGATAGAACTTCCTCCGCGATCGGGGTGGCCTCGTGCATCAACACGATGTCGCCTGCCGCCAAGCCGGGCAGAATCCTGGCCAAAACCTTGGAGGCGTCCTTCTCCACGGCGTCATAGCCACGGCGGTTCCAGCCCATCACCCGCAGGCCTAGCGCGCCACAGACGGGATGGGTGAACAGGTTGCGGTGTCCGACCGGAGCACGGAACCAGGTTGGCTTTCTCCCCGTGATCTCTTCGATGATCGTCTGGCATCCCGAGATCTCGCGCCATGTGCGCCACGGGCTCGCGCACCAGAAGCTGCCCTGCGGATGAGTGAGGGTGTGATTGCCGATTTCATGGCCACGGTGCACGATCTCCTTGATGAGTGCCGGATGGGCGCGCGCCTTCTCGCCAATCACGAAGAAGACCGCCTTCACGTGGTGGCGATCCAGCAAATCCAACAGAACCGGCGTATCGTGCGGATCCGGCCCGTCATCGATGGTTGTCAGCGGGCCATCTTGATCCGTTGTTCGATAGACCGGTCCCAGCCATTGGCAGGCCGGCCACAGCACGGATAGGCACCAGAGCCCACCGATAACCGCTGCACAAGCAAGTCCCCAACGCCATCCCCAACAGACGCCAACGGCCAGGGCACCCAGATGCAGGATCACCGTGAGGAAAATCCGCCACGCGATTCCGGCTTTCCCCCGCCAGGCCATCGCGCTTCGCCAGTCGATGACCAGGGCAGCCACGAGGTAAAGCACGGCAATGGCAATCCAGGCATGGGACAGCAGACCGACGACTCCAGCGGCTTCACGTCTCCACACCGCCCAAGCCACACAGGCCCCCATCCAGACTTTCCACTGGAGAGCCGGACTGCGTACGGCCAGCATGAAGGGAATGATGTTCAACGCGAGAAAGGCAAGCGGCAGCGCCGTCAGCCAGGCGGCAATAGCTCCTAACAAACCTGTCAGCAGGTCCGCGATCACCGCCCACACCGTCAAGGGAATCAGTGTGGCGAAGGCGGTAAACTCCCCTTGGTGCATGCCCCGCACGCCCGCGGTTTCACGCGCATCCGCCGGAGGCAAGGTTTCCGTTCCGCCAAAGACGCGGAACAGCGCCGTGATCGCGCGGTTGTCATGCACGGGAGCGCGGAATTCATTCAGCCCTGGAATGTCCCGCGCCTCGTCCATCACTCCCACTCGATGCTTGCCGGGGGCTTGGTAGAGATGTCGTAAAGGACGCGGTTGATACCCTTCACCTCGTTGAGGATGCGGTGGCTGGTCTCGCGGAGGAGGATCGGTGGCAATTCCACCCAGTCGGCGGTCATCGCGTCTTCGGAAACCACCGCGCGCAGCGAGATGGCCCATTCGTAGCTGCGCTCGTCGCCTTTCACGCCGACGGTCTTCACGGGGATCAGGCCCGCGTAGGCCTGCCAAACCTTGTCATACCAGCCGTGCTCCTTGAGCTTGCCGATGAAGATGGCATCGCACTCGCGGATGATCTTGAGGCGATCTTCCGAAACCACGCCGGGGCAGCGCACGGCCAGGCCGGGACCCGGGAAAGGGTGACGCTGGAGAATGTCCCGCGGGATGCCCAGCGAGGTGCCGAGTTCGCGGACCTCGTCCTTGAACAGCTCCGCCAGCGGTTCGAGCACTTTGCCCTGGGCCTGTAGCTCGAGGATGCGGTCCACCCGGTTGTGGTGGGTCTTGATCTTGGAAGCCTTCGATTTGGCGTTGGACGCGCTCTCGATCACGTCCGGATAGAGCGTGCCCTGGGCGAGCATTTCCGCATCCCCGACCGAGTCCCAGAAGACGTCGATGAAGAGGTTGCCGATGATCACACGCTTCTTCTCGGGATCATCGACGCCATCCAAAGCTGTTAGAAAACGTTCCGAGCAATCGACGGTCTCGATGGGCACTCCCATGCGGGCGAAATTCGCTCGGACCTCGTCGCCCTCATCCTTCCGCATCAGGCCGTGGTCCACGAAGATCGCGCGCACATTCGCGCCCGCCTCGTTCAAGAGGACGGCCAGCACCGTGCTGTCCACGCCGCCGGAGACGCCGCAGACGACCTGCTTGGTTCCCACCGTCTGGCGGATGCTCTCGATCATCTCGCGTTTGAAATCCTCGATCTTGAAGGGCAACAGGTTGCTGGCGTGATTCAGGAAGTTCTTGAGGATTTGCAGCCCCTCGTGGCTGTGGGTCACCTCCGGGTGGAACTGGATGCCGAAGAAGCTTTCGTTCCATTGCAGGGAAACCGGCGTGCCGTGCTGGTTGGAAGCAATGACTTTCGCGCCTTCCGGAATCACCTTCACCGTGTCCGAGTGGCTCATCCACACCTGCGAGGAAGGCGAGATGTCCTGATAGAGACCGATGCATTCCGCGACCAGCAAGCTGGCAGGACCATACTCGCGGCGGTCGCTGGACTGGACGGAACCGCCGAACTTGATGTTCAGGAGCTGCATTCCGTAGCAGACGCCCAGCACCGGCACGTTGAAGGCCTTCAAGGCTTCGAAGTCGAGATCCGGAGCGTCCACCTCGCTGGTGCTCTTCGGTCCGCCGGAGAGGATGATCGCTCCCGGTTTCCCGATGTCCGGGAAATCCTCAAGCGCGTAGAGCTTGGCGAAGAAACCCAGCTCGCGGACCCGCCTCACGATGAGCTGGGTGTATTGCGAGCCGAAATCAAGGACGGCGACGTGGTTGGAATCGTGCATTGGGAGATGAAAAACCGGAGTCTGAAATTTGATTTTTGAACGGCGAAGCCGGTTCAGCTCAAAGGCTGATAGTTGGTGGGTTCCTCGGTCATGACGATGTCATGGACGTGGCTTTCGCGGAGACCCCCGGCGGTGACGCGGATGAAATTCGCGCGCTCGCGGAGATCCTGCAAGGTGGAGGCACCGACGTACCCCATGCCGGATTTGAGGCCACCCATCAGTTGGAAGATCACGTCGGAAAGCGGGCCCTTGTAAGGGACGCGGCCTTCCACGCCTTCCGGGACGAGCTTGCCGGAGCTGTTCTGGCCGTAGCGGTCCCCTGCCCCTTTTTGCATCGCGCCGATGGAACCCATGCCGCGGTAGGTTTTGAAGCGGCGGCCCTGGGATTGCACCGTCTGGCCGGGGCTTTCACGGGTGCCTGCCAGCAGCGAGCCGAGCATCACCAGGTCCGCTCCGGCAGCGAGGGCCTTCACGATGTCACCCGAGTAGCGGATACCGCCGTCGGCAATGACCTTCACACCCGCCTCGCGGCAGACATCGGCCACGTTACGGATCGCGGTGAACTGGGGCATGCCCACGCCGGAAATCACCCGGGTGGTGCAGATGGAACCGGGGCCGACGCCGACCTTCACGGCGCTGGCACCGGCGGCGACGAGATCCCGCGCGCCCTGTTCAGTCACGACGTTGCCGGCGACCACTGGCACCGAGGAAAGCGAGCGGAGCTTGCCGATGACGTCCATCACGTGATGGGTGTGGCCGGTTGCGGCGTCGATAAAAAGGGCATCCGCGCCTGCCTCGATGAGGGCCTTGCCACGGTCGATGCAATCCGGGCCCACGCCGACGGCGGCACCGCAGCGGAGCTGGCCGTTGTCATCCTTCGCGGCGTTGGTGAAAGTGAGGCGCTTCTCGATGTCCGATCCGGTGATGAGGCCGAGGAGACGGCCTTCGCCATCGACCAGGGGAAGTTTCTCAATACGGTTTTGATAGAGAATGCGGCGGGCGTCTTCCAGACTGGTGTTCGCCGGAGCGGTTACCAGTTTCTCGCGCGGGGTCATCACGTCGGAGACCAGCGCATCGGGGCGGTCGAGGTAACGAACATCGCGGCCGGTGACCATGCCGAGCAGGCGGCCGTGTTCATCCACCACGGGGAATCCGGAGAAACCGTTCTGGGACATCACCCAGCGGACCTGGTCGACCGTGTCCTCCTTGCGCACCGTGTGGGGCTTCTGGATGACCGCGTTTTCGGAGCGCTTCACGCGGGAAACCATGGTGGCCTGCTCGTCGATGGGGCAGGCGCGGTGGATGACGCCCATGCCGCCCTCGCGGGCGAGGGCGATCGCCAGGTCATGCTCGGAGACCGTGTCCATGGCCGCCGAGACGACCGGCAGGAACAAAGGAATACCGGCCGTGACGTGGGTGGAAAGGTCCGCATCGCCGGGCAAAACCGCGCTCAACGCGGGCACCAGAAGCACGTCGTCAAATGAAAGTCCGAGAGAAATCTCCGCCATGGCGGAGTCAATAGAAGCGCCCCCCGGCGCGCAAGTCCGAATCCGGGACGATGAAAATTTCCGATCCATATCTTTAATGATCAATGGGATTGACGTTTTTGGAGGGATTTGGGCAGCGGCCTTGGCTTCATTCAAAAGGAAACCGCCGCTTTCGTCCGGGAGCGAATTCCGGAGAATGGGGAGGCGTGAGTTTCAGGTGCGTTCAAGAGGAGGAAACCGGGGGCAAATTTGTCATTTCCGTGGCGTAGCAGCACGATGCGGCAGTGATTTTGCAGATTTTTGTCGATTTCGGATTTTACCGCGACAGAGCGGAAGAAGGGCGCATATTACGTAATAAACTCATTTTCAACTAAATAGGTGAAATTAGACCAAGTCTTCTCCCAGGGGAAAAGGGGCAAATGCAACAAATGCCAAGTGTTTGGAGATCTTTTTGTGGGGAAGACCTGAGGAGGGAAAGCCGGGGGGCGAAAATGTCCATCAATGTCCACTGTTTCCGAAAAACCGAGGTTGTTCCGGGTTCGAATCTGGAAGGACGAATGATGTGGCACGATGTTGCTAGGCAAGGGATTGGGGAGATGATTGCAGGGTGGTTTGCTGATACCTGGGGTGTGTTCCGGGGATTTCGGCCTGTACTTTTGGGAAAACATCCACATGGGTTCGAGTGGTGGGGAGTTCGATAAGACGCAAGGGGCGGGCCTGAAGGGCGCTAAAACGACTGAGCGGCTTTTCCCTATTTTAGCAAATCCGAGGCTGTTTCTCAACCAACCGCGCCTCTGCCAATACAGATCGCTGGAACTGCCCCAAAATGAGGAGCTTGCCTGTGCTACTCGCGCCATAAAGTGACCCCCGCATGCTTGGAGAGGCTCCCCGGGGATTTGAAAGCCGCCGCGCGGTGTGAGGGCCCGGGTTATTTCGTGCGCATCGGACGCTGAGACGGTCCCAAAAGCTCAATCCTTCGTTTTCACCTTCGCGACGATCACCACCCGGTCGGTTGCCACGGGGTTCGCCAGCGAGGTGGCGGTGATGGTGAAGGAGCGCGGAGCCTCCGCACCGGCATCCGCGCTGAAGCTGGTGCGGATCTGATAGTTCTTGCCCGGGGCGAGTGGTCCGGTTTCCAGCCTGGCCGCCATGAGCTCACGGCTGATGTTTTCTTTCCCATGGAACCAAGCGATCCGGTATCCGCCGCTGCCAGCCCTGCCGCCCAAGGTGAAGGAATCCGTCTCCGTGCCATCGTTCTCGATGGTGATGTATACGTCCCGGCTGGCACCGCCCTTTTGCAGTGAGAGACCCAGTGATTGAGCACCTCCATCCGATTGATAGATATCATCGCCCAGGCGCGCGGCTTCCGTAAGGCCGAGCCGGGCGTCCGGCTGTGGACCACCGCCCTCCAAGCGGGTGATGGCGAAGAAACCGGTCTCCCCTTCCGAGGCTCCTCCGCCGACGAGGATCTTGCCATCCGCCTGCACGGCCACGGCGTTTTCCTGGCTTTTGGAGATGCCGTGCGGCGTCGTCACCCGGCCCTTGCGGCCGAAGGTGGTGTCCTGCCTGCCGTCCGGATGAAAGCGCACCAGCACGCCGGTTCCGAAGGAGGCTGTGGGATCGTTGCCAAGCGGGCCATTGCCTGCGAACAGCAAGCGACCTTGTGCGTCCATGTCCAGCGCAACCGCCACTTCCCGATTCACCATGGGGCTGGCGATGGCGATGCCCGGCCACCCGGGGAGTTTGCCGGTCCGGTCATGGAAGGAGGGTGCCGGCAGACCGTCCGCGGTGAGTTGCCCGGCGAGGAGACCGCCGCGGGGCCGCACGGAGCCGCGCGTGGCCGAGGCCCAGCCGCAGAAGGCGAGGCCGCCTCCGGGCAAGACCGTCGCGGCGCTCACATAGGTGTAGTAGTCTCCCGTGGGGATTTCCGTCGATCCGCCCGTTCCATAGGTCTGGTCCATTTGACCATCGGGCAAGAGACAGGTGAAGCGGGGAAAAGTAAAAAAAGGTCCCTCGACGTTTTCGATCACGAGAATGCGCTCGTCCGGCAGCAGGACGCCCGGCATATCACCGTCATAGGTATAAGAGGCACCTTTCACGATGCCTTTTTCTCCGAAGCCTGAATCCGGCGTGCCGTTCTCTAGCAAGCGGAAGACGTGAGTCTGGCGATCGGCCTCCCGGTTCGCGGGTCTCCGGCTGCCCAGCACGACAATCTTCCCATCCTTCTGGATCAATATCCGAGCGGCGGAGGTGTGGAATCCGTTCTTGAAGAGGACGACCTTGCCGCCCTCGCCGAAGGAAGGGTCCAGCGTGCCATCCGGCAGGTAGCGCGCGACCTCCGGGCGGGCGACGAATCTGACCTCCCCGCCCGTGATCAGGCAGACAATTCTGCCTTTCGCGTCGATGGCCATGGATGCGATCGTGACGAAGAGGTCTCTGGCGTAGGGCCGAACTTTCCCGCCGTGGCCGAAGGAAACGTCCGGTTTCCCGTTCCGGGTAAAGCGGGCGATCAGCAGGTCCGAAAGAGCCTTACCATCGACCGGCCCGCCGATATTCCCCGCGACGACGATCTTCCCGTCCTTCTGGATGGCCATGCCGGCGATGGTACAGTGGCGTCCCTTCTCCGTGATGAAGGCATGTCCGTTCTCGCCAAAGGACCGATCCACGTCGCCTGGCTTTGCGTGGACCGTGCCCAGGCAGGCAGCGGAGAGCGAGAGGGCCCCGGTGGCGATTCGACGGTGCAGGCGGATGCCCGCGGGGAGGGAAAAGAGGATTTTCATACGGACTTCGGATGAGGTGGTAGCGGAACGGTGGGAAAAGGCGAATATTCCGGTGTTAAATTCTGGGGAAATCCGGTGAGCTTTAATCAGTAAGGCAAATGTCGGCGGTCCTAGAAGGACCCGAGGATGTAGAGGCGTTTGAACCGAATGCCGGAAAAAGGGAGCGCCGGAGGAAGAGATACTTGATCGCACCCGCTTTTATGCCGCCCCTTCAGGGCTCAATATCCGTGGGTTCCGTCTACCCGGGGCGTTGCCCCGGGCTACCTTAGGGTCGCGCCTTCAGCGCTCAAGATCCGGGTGCGGGCCATCGCCAAGGCGTGCCCCGGGCTTTCTTGAGGCCGCGGGTTCAGGGCTCGAGAGGCTGTGGTCCAGCCAGCGGCAGTCGTAGACAACCGCTACAACGTTTGGCCGGCGGGGCGTGGAGGCATTCATCGGACGCAAAAAACTCACCCGGCCAGGATCGACTCGAGTTCGTCCATGCTCCAGCCAGAGGCGTCGCTGGCGCCGGACTCGTCGATGGCGGAGGCGAGCTCGCGCTTTTTCGCCTGAAGGCGGACGACCTTTTCTTCGACCGTGCCGCGGGTGAGGAGTCGGTAAACGGTGACGGGGCGGGTCTGACCGATGCGGTGGGCGCGGTCGGTCGCCTGGGCTTCGGCGGCGGGGTTCCACCACGGATCGAAATGAACGACGGTGTCGGCGGCGGTGAGGTTGAGGCCGTAGCCACCGGCCTTGAGGCTGATGAGGAAGATCGGCGGGCCATCCG
>CAXTTX010000097.1:0-8949 GCA_964247045.1 uncultured Verrucomicrobiales bacterium
CGATGGAGAGGGTGGCGGGTATTTCCGAAGGTGTTAGACCCGGGCCGATGGCGTTGAGTTTCTTGAGGCGTTCGGGGGGAGTTTTTTCGGACATGGCGGCATCGACACGCTGGCGGACGGATATGGCGGCCGGGGCATCCGGGATGGGGTCAACCGCGCTGGCAGTAGCCATGGAGGCGAGCAGGAATGTTACGACGGTCCGGAAGGCTCTGGGGAAAAACATGGAGTCGGATTGGGAATGGAGAGGGAGTGGCGGGCTTAAACTTGGGATCCAGCCCGCCACGAAGCATGACATTTCAAAAAGCGACGGTCACCCGTCTTCGCCAAGGCTACGAAGGACGAATAGATCGACGCTACCGTGGAGGTTCAGGGAGCGCGGAACATCCATTGGGCGTTGGAGCCGCCGTTGTCGGTGTATTGGATGATGGCGGCGCCGGGCGCGGTGGAGGCCCCGGCGACGGTCATGGCCTTTCCGGAGTGGACGAACTTGAGGGTGTAGTAGCCCTGGCCCTCGTAGTCGGCGGTGTATTTTTGATACTGGTTGCTGCTGCCATAGTCGTAGAGCTCGATGGCGACATTGTCGCCGGTGGAACCACCATCCACGGTGACGGCCCGACCGCTGGCGACGCCCATGAGGCGGCTCTGGCCGGAACTGTTGTAGTTCCGCCAGCGGAAGTTGTTGCTGCCACTGTAGCCCCACTGGTGGAGGGCGGTGTTGTTGCCGGTGGCTCCGCCGACAGGCTGGAGTGCGAGGAGGCTCTTGCGATTGATCATGGCATAGACCGCGTCGTTCTGGATGTTGAGGCTGGTGTGGATGGCTTCCGCGTATTGCCCGGTGCCCACGGGACCGACGACGTCATCGGTCCAGAGGAAACCGCCGACGGCACCGGTGGCACGCCAGCCCTGCATTTTGGTGGTGAAGGTGGCGAGGCCATCGCGGGCCCAGTAACCCGGGACCACCTTGATGCCGCCGCCGAAGAGGTTGTTCCAGTCGGTGGGGTTATTGCCGGCGCCGCCGTCGTAGCATTGCAGGTAGATTTGGTCGACCTTGTCACCGAGTTGGGATTTCACGCTCTGCCAGAAGGTGCGGTAGCCCCAGTGGTATGGACAGAGGGTGACCTTGAGGCCCATGGCGGCGAGCATGTTGCCATAGGCGACGGCGGAGTTCACGTCATAGGTGAGTTCGTCGTCATACTGGACGGCCTCGAAGCCAAGCTCATTTTTCAAGGCGACCATGTTGCGGTAGAGGATGGTGTTCGAGCCGGTGCCATCGGCGGCGATACGGTCCTTGATGGCCTGGAAGCTGGTGGATCCCCAACTGCCGATACACATCTCCATGCGATAGATGCTGGTGGGTTTGACACGTGCGGCATCAAGACGGGAACGCCAGGCCGAATCGCCGACGTAGACGCCATTCTGTGCGACGAGCGTGTCATTGTAGTAGAAGTCCCCGTTCGCCCGGATCTGGAGAGTGAATAGGAACATGGTGGTCATGCCGGAGTTCCTCAATCCGTCGGCCTCGGTCTGGTTGAGGGTGTAGAATTTGCCGGTGCCGTAGATGCCGGCGGTGGCGGCATGGGATTGGGGAAAGAGCGCGGCGGCGAACAGGCCGAGCGCGGTGATTTTCCGGAAGCAATGTTGGATCATGTTGGTTGGGTTTATAGGTTGCGGGGATGGTGGAGCGATCAAGGGTTGCGGAGCTGCCACTGGGCGTTGGGACCGTTGTTGAAGGTATACTGGATGATGGCAGCACCGGGAGAGGTGGAGGCGGCGTAAACGGTCATGGCCTTGCCGGAGTGGACAAAGACCGGAGTATACCAAGCGCCATGGTTGCCATTGAAGGTGACCTTCTGGTGGCTGGTGTTCTGGTAGTCATACAACTGGACCGCGGCGTCGTTGGCGGTGGAGGCACCATTCACTTCCACGGCACGGCCACTGGCGACGCCTGTCATTTTATACTGGTTGCCACCGATGTTGGCGACCGCCCAGCGCATGCTGTTGCTGCCGCTGTAGGCGGACTGGACCAAGGCGGTGTTGTTTCCGGTGCCACCGCCGCTGGCGGCAAGGGCAAGGCCGCTCTTGCGGTTGACGAGCGCGTAGGTCGTGGATGAAACATAGCTTGCGGGGATGACCTGCAGGGCCGTGACCGTGTTTGAACAGGACCACGAATAGAGCGTGCCCGCTGGAGTCTGGGTCTTGAGCTTGCCCCATGAGAGGTTGTCCGCGGTGCGGCGGGTGTTCCACGCGGCGTCGGCATTTGCCTGGAGCCAGGTGAGGTAGGAGCCCTGGAGGTTGCGGTCGCCCATGAACCTGGCGACCCAGCGGAAGCCGATGCCGTGCATGCCGCCGAGGTCGGTATCCACCGGGTAATCGGCGAGGACATTCTCGCCATTGGAGGTGGAGGTGGGGCTTCCCATGCTGTTTTTCATGTAGTCCGTGGCCTTCGTGGCGTTGGTGACGTCACCGAGATAGTTTGCGGCGCCAACGAAGGTGCCGATGTTGTAGGTGGCGACCCAGGTGCTGGTGAGACCGTCCCAAACCGCACCGGTGGCGGGATTGTAGAGATTGGCCTTCTGCCAGTCGAAGATGCCCTGCGCCTTGGTCAGGTAGGAGGAATCGCCATAGACCTGATAGATGAGATAAGAGGCGATGGCGCCCGGTCCCTGCACGCAGGAGTTTTTCCCGGTTTTCGCCGTGGTCCACCAGAGGCCGCCATTGACCGTGTCCCAGGCGCGGGCGTAGGCCAGGTCGAAGTTGGTCTTCGCGATGTTGCGGAAAGTGGTGTTGCCGGTTTTCTGATAGGCACGCATGTAGGCGATGGAGCCCCACATGATGTCGTCATTGAAGGAGTTTCCGGACCAACTGGATCCATAGTAGCTGCTGAAGCCGTTGCACAGTTCCGTGATCATGCCGAGGTACGTGGAGCTGCCGTTGCGCTCGTAGGCGTCGATGACCATCTCGATTTCCTCCGCCTGTTTCCAGAAGTCGGTGCGGGTGGTGACGGCGGTGGTGAGCTTGAAGTAGCCGTTGCCACCACTGACGGAATAGAACGCGCTGTTGTAGCCGTTCATCAGGTCGTTTGCCTGGAAGGTGGATGCGGCGGATGCCACCGGAGCGGCGATGAGCGCGGCGAGGGAGATGGCCACGGAGGAGCGATATGTACGCGAGGGTACGCAGTTCGTGCGGGTTGTCATTTTTCGGGTTTTTAGGGTTTCGCCGCCGGAGCACCGCTGGCGCGGAATGATCTCCAACAGATATCGACGCGATACAAGGCGGGGACCGTCCACGTCAAACAGTTTTCACACGGGAAAAACATGCTTTCCCGTGGAACGGTGATAAGACATGGGAATACCGGATAGAACAGTTAGATGATCGTTTCGAAGCGGCCGTTTTCGGGATCACTCTTACGGGTGACGGGGACATCACTCTAACGGGTGATGAGCAAGGTTCCGTGATGGCAGAGGGAGTGGATGTCGTGGCGGGACGACGAAGCCACGGCATCACCTCACGCCTTGTTGGTGAACTTGCGGAGAAAGCGCGTGAGCCAGCCGGGCTGCTTGAAATCCATGCCGAAGACGGGGTATTCATCGTGACGACGGAAATCACGGCAACGGCCCCAGGAGAATCCATCGCCAGGGTGCGGGTTCCGGAGATCCATCACCTTCCAATGATCCGGCAATGACCTTGCGAAATCCGCGAGGACGGGATCCGAGGATGCGCGGGCGTTTTCCACCGTGATGTAGCCGGGGTTCTCCACCCAGACGTTCTTCAACTCGTCCCCGTGCACCGCGGATATCGCGCTCTCATGAGGCGGATCGCAGAGTTTGAACATCTCCACCAGGAATCCGGCGAGTCCGGATGCCTGATAGAGAAAGACCGGAGGATCGTGGGAGAAGTAGTAGACGGGCCCCAGTTCGCGGGAGCCCTTGCCGAGGACATAGCCCCAATGGTTGCCGCGGCCGTCGGCGGCGAAACCGATGGTTTTCCAGCCGAAGCCGGATTCCTCATCGAGCGCGAAGGCTTCGTCCGAGGAAGAGAAATCGACACCGGCCACGATGCCGGGTCCGTTCCCGAAGCCGTTGCAGAAGAGGAGGAGTTCCCGCAGATACGGGGGCAGGGTGAAGCCGATGCGGGTTTCGAACGCTGCCAGTTGCTCTTCCGTCAGACCGGGCAAGGGCTCCAGCCGGTTGCCATCGTCGTCCGCCGCGCCGCGGGCGAGGTGTTCCTTGATGATTTCAACGGGCGTCATTCCGGGGGCATTGTCGCCCTCCCCGTGGCAATTGCAATTCCTCCCATGATGGATCTCAGCCGGTGTGCCTGGGGTATTCGAAGCCCCAGCGCCCCCCATAGTGAACGCGTTCATGGATCTGCTGTGCCCGCGAGCCGTTGAGAAAGGCCGGATGGGCGAGGAAATGTTCATACGCCATCCGCATTTGCAGGGCCGCTTCCAGCGGTTCCATGCCTCCGGTTCCCGTTCCCAGGCCTGGACAAGCCAACCTTTGGATTTTCAGGTCGTGATCCCGGTTGTGGCGGTACACGGCCGTGAGAGACGCCCACATGGCCAGGTAAACATGATCCGTGCCGCGGATGTTCATCGGCACGCGCATGGTGGGAGCGTGCGCGACAAAGGGATGTGCCGGGTGTGCCGTGGGAACGATGATGCAGGTGCCCACGGGTTGCTCGCCCAGATGGTCCGTGATGATGACCCGCTGGATCTCTTCCATCACGCCGATGCCGAATTCCTTGACTACCGCGAGGTCCATTCCGGCGTCCATCAGCCCGAATGAATTGCCGGCGGTCACCACGCAATCGTATGCGGGCAGATCCTCAAAGCGGCCGCACACCACTTCCACCTCCGCATGCGCGAGGAAGACACCGCGGAAGATTTCGCTGATATCCCGGTTGCGGTCGATGAGGATGAGTTTCATACCGATGGAGGCGCGGTGTCAGCCGGGAATTCGCGGCAAGGTGAGGCGGGCGCGGATGTCCTCGACAGCCGCTAGCCATTGCTGGTGGTCGTTGGTTTCCTCCCAACAATCCTTGAGGTTTGAGCCCGCGAGGATGGAATCGATGGCGGCGAGGGCGTGGGAAGCGGTGTCCTCATGGACGTGGAGGGGAGGCAGGTCGGCGAGTTCCTCCGGGTTGGTGAGGGCCGGGTGCCCGCGGAGGGAGGCAACGACCTCGGCAGCGGCGAGCACGGTTTCCCCATCCAACTCGGGAGCGATGGAAGCGCCGCCGGTCCGCTCCGTTGTGAAGGCGGACAGCAACATGGGTTCGGAAGGGTCGTCCATGAACTCGCCAAGCCAGTCCAGCGCGCCGTCGTTCTCAAAGGTATTGATGCCCCAGGCTCCCATGACGCGTGAATGCTAACACAGGCTGGCAATACCGCACCCGGATTTTCGACTCAAAGGGGAGGAATGACGGAGTCGATCCATTGTTCGATTTCCATCCAGACCTCGTCGCCGCTGAGGCTGTGGTTGTGGCTGGCGCCGGGAACGAGGAGGAGGCGCTTCGGGCCGGCGAGGGAGTCGTAAATGCGCAGGGCATGGGCCGGCGGGGTGTCACGGTCCTCTGCGCCGTGGATGACAAAGACGGGCACATGGACGGAAGGGGCGGCGGCCATGGGACTGGCAAGGGCGACCTCGAATCGCCCGCGCTTTTCCGCAATGTGAAATGCCCTGTCGATCATGCCTCGGGTGAAAATGAACGGAGCGCGTTCGGTGGCAACCGTCCGGAGATCGGAAAATGCCTCGGCGGTGACGACCGCGGTCACGCGAGGATCGATGGCCGCCTCCTGAAGGGCGATGGCACCGCCCAAGGAGGAACCGATCAGCCCGATCGGCCCCGGCGCGGCTGTATCCAGCACCTGCTTGAGATCGTTCTTCTCATGGTAGCCGTAGGTGCAGCAATCGCCGCCGGAGGCTCCATGCGCCCGGCTGTCGAAGGCAATCACGTCGAAGCCCCGCTTCAAGAACCGGGGCAGCACGCCGGCACTGCTGCCCCGGTTGTCGGCGATGCCGTGGAGATAGACGAGAGTTCCACGGCGTTTGCCCTCCGCCTTGCCCCGCCAGGCCGCGAGGTCGATGCCATCGCCTTTCAGGGTGACGTTCCCGCACCCGGGTGGTGGCGGCGCAGCGAGCGTCCTCCGATAAGGATGCAGGATCGCCGCCGCCCCGATGTCGGGGAGCTGGGTGGCAAGAATTACTCCCAGCACCACAGCGACAAGCCCCAACCTCAACAGCCATTTACGGAGACGCACATGCATGTGATGGAATCGGATCGCCGGTGGCGCGGAAAGGGAACGGGAAGCAGCGCTCTGGAGATAGCAGGAGTTTCCATGAGCGTCCACGGAAAAGGCCTGTAACCACCCGTGCGTGAATAGCTCCGTATCCGCATGAGGCATTGCGTTCGGACGGTTTTCCCGGAAGACTCGCCGCCTTTGAAGTTTCACCGTGCATGACGGCCTATCTTTTCAGTTGTGAGAACGCGACCTGCGCGGTGCCCGAGGCACACCGCGAGCTTTTCCGGGGCTCCGAGGAGATCGTGACCTCAACCGAAGGTTGGGAACCCGGGGCGCTGAACCTGGCGCAAGGGTTCGCGATGCGCTTCCGCACGCCGCTGGTGCATGCGGACGTGACACGGCTGCTGATCGATTTCACCCAGGATGGTGACGCGCGGTGGAGCAGGTTTTCCTCACAGTTACCCGACGCCACACGGGCAAAGCTGGTGGACCGCCATGAGCGGCAATACCGGCTGACGCTGAACCAGCGGATCGCGGAAGACCTGCGGCGCAACGACGTGGTGCTGCACGTGATGGTGCACACGGATCCCAACCTGAACGGGGTAGTGCTGCTGGAGACACCCCCGGGCGCGGTGCTCGCGGAGAAGATCGCGGCGGCCTGGCGCGCGCTGCTCGTGGCGGCGGATATCGACGTGAGGCAGGTGGGCGGGGTTCCCGCGGAGCCGCTGGCCGAAACCTTCGGCAAGCAATACCCGGCGGAACGCTACGCGCAGATCCGCCTGGCGGTAGCGCAGGGGTTCTTTCTGGAGGGAAAGCCCTTGAAATGGGAAACGGTGAAGAAGGTGCTACTGGATTCGCTGGGGAAAGCGGTTGGTTAGATCATTTGCCCACCGAGGGAACCCATAATGAACCTTTGCCTCTTTGTGGAGACATGGCCTGCCCCAACCGGACCGCCCGGAGGTCGGTCCCTGCCATGAAGATGTCGCTCTAACGGCCGAGGATGCTCTTGGACTGCTCGAGGGTCATCTTGCGCTGTTCGCGGTAGCCGATGATCTCAGGCTGTTCGAAAACCTCCTTACGGTTGTCGATGAGAGCGTTGGACGGCTTGGCGATGCCGGACTTGCCGGCCTCGCGGGCATCGCCCGTGGCGTAGGCGCCGGTCTTGTAGTCTTCCTTGAAATTCTTGTTGTTGGCGGCTTCGCGCGCGCTCTGGCCCTGCAGGCGGGAGTCTTTTTGGAAGCGGCTGCCGTCGGTGTTTCCGGTGTATGATTGGCGATCATACTCCTTGCTGCCCCAGAAGGATTGCTGCTTGCCGTATTCGGTGGTCTTGTAGGCCTTCTTGGAGTAATTCTTGCCGGAAAAGTTCGGGTCTTGCCCCACATCCTCGAAGGGGCTGCGCTTGGCATTCTTGAGCACGTAGTTGCCCTCCTTGTCCCGCTTGTAGCCGTTGGGATCGGCACCGCCGCCGCCGAAGCGCTCGTTCATGCTCTTGCGTTCAGGCACCGTGGAGGCGGCCGGCTTGGACGCGGAACCGGAGCTGCAGGAAGCAACCAGCAGCAAAGAAAGAAGGGCGGCGGGGAGAAGGGATTTCACTGTTTGGCGAGAAGTTCTTCGAGCGCGGGGTCCGGCAGGGCACCGTGCTCCAGCGCGAGGTTGTAATAGTTCCGCGCCTCATCCTTGCGCTTGTCCTTCGAATAGAGGCGGGCGAGGTTGTAGTAGGGATCGCTCGGCATGGGGTCCGCGGAGATGGCCGCCTTGTAGTGGGACTCCGCCTCGCCGATCTTGCCCAAGCGGTGAGAGACGATCCCGAGGAGGAACTGGCCCTTCGCGTCGTCCGGCGCGAGGTTGACCGCCTCCTTCGCGCTTTGCTCGGCGGATTTGTAGTCCCGCAGTTCCATGAACGAATAGGCGAGCATCCGGTGGGCGTAGGGATTCTGTGAATCCAGTTCGACGGCACGACGGAAGGTGTCCACGGCAGCGTTCAGGTCGGCCAGCTTGATATTGACCACGCCGAGCTTGCAGAGGGCGGAGATGTCACCGGGCTTTTGCTCGAGCATCATCTCGAACAACTCGCGGGCGGGAAGATAGCGGCCGGCGACGTAGGATTTTTCCGCGGTGCGGTCGAGCACGGCGACATCCTGCTTCAGGGCGTCCGTGTTGCGGCCAACCGTGGCCCGATCCTGCGCGAAGGGGGAAAAAAGCTCCGCATCCGCCTGGCCAACGCCGGAGACGAGTTTTTGCTCGTCCGGAGTGAGTTGAAATTCCTCACCGTCGAAAAGTTTCACCGCCTGCGCCAAGCGCTCATCCTTCGCTCCCATGTCCTTGGCGGCCTGCACGAGCAGATCGCGGGCCTGACGGCGGCGCTCCTGCACGCGGAGCTGGCGCTGGATGATGTCGCGCAGGACGGCAACCTCGGCGGGGTCGGCAGAGGCATCACCCTTCGCAAGGGAAGCTTCCTCACCCTTGAGGCGCTTCTCCAAATCCGCGAGACGAATTTCCTGTCCGCGCTTCTCCCGATGAAGCCGGTTGATCTGCTCTTTTGCCATGCCGAGGTCGCGGATGGCGGCACTGAGATCATCCTTGGTGGCGTTGGTGTCGAGATTGAGGCGCTCTACCGTTTCGTTCGCTTCGCGCAATTTCTTGGCGAGGCCCATGTTCTGCTGGATGAGATCCTGGACGCCACCGTCCCCGTTGTGCTTGAGCACCGC
>CAXTTX010000097.1:8959-13689 GCA_964247045.1 uncultured Verrucomicrobiales bacterium
TCTGGTCGCGCTCTTGCAAGAGGGCATTTTTCTCTTCCTTGAGCTGGGCGAAGGAGGCGGCGCTTTCGGCGAGTTGGTTTTCGAGGCCCCTGATGCGCTCGTTCGCCTTGCCGAGTTCGGCGACTTTCTCGTTGAGCTTTTTTTCCCACTCCATCAGCTGCGTGCGCTGGCTGGCGACGACGGAGTTGGCGACATCCCGTTCCAGCTTCATGTCACGCTGGAGATCGGAAAACTTCTGCTGCATGCCCTTGAGGTCCGCCTCAAGGCCGAGGTTGCGCGCCATCAGATCGGTTTTCTCCGCGCTGCTTTGCTGGAGCGCCTGGGCCATGGCCTGACGCTCCTGCTCAAGACCGGCGATGCGCTGGTTGAGGGACTTCATCTCGCTTTCCACCGGGCTGGAGGCCAGGCGGGCGCGGAGGGCCTGCACGTTCGCCTCGGCGGCATTGAGCTTGGACTGGAGATTGTCGGCCGTGCGGGCGAGGTCGCCGACACGGGAGGCATTGCGGGAGGCCTCGGCATTGCCCATGGACGAGCTGTTTTTCATCATGTCCTTGAGACGCTTCACTTCCGCTTCCGCTTCTTCGACGCGGCGGGTTTGCAAAGGGTCCACTTCCAGGATTCCGGGCGGGGTGAGCGGCTGGACGCCCTCCGACGGATCGATAGTCTTGCCGGCGACCTTCTGGCCGCCTTCGAGTTCCGCGACGGCGACCTCCTGCTTTTCCCGCTGGTCCTTGGCGAGCCCGAATATGCGCGACTCCGACTCGGAGGTTTTCTTGCTGCGCCCTTCCACCATGTCCGTTTTCCAAGCGGGATAGTTTTTCCGGACGGCATCGAAAAGCTCGCGGGCCTTCTTCAGTTTTTCCGCCGCGCCCACATAATCCTTCTTCGCTTCCAGTTCCTCCGCGGAGCGGATGAGCAGGTAGCCTTGGAAATAGATGTCCGAGGGATCGAACTGCGCGGGTGCCGGTTTCGGAGCCTGCGGCAGGGGCTGGGCGAGTGCCGGAACGACGCCCGACAACATCACGGAGCCCGCGATTCGGACGGCCGGCGAGCAGAGGGTTTTCGCGATCCGGTGGCGCATGAGAACCGGGACGCTAGACGCCGGAAGGCCCCGCTGCAAGCGGGATTCCGGGGGGTGGCGGCCGGCCTCCCGGCTCCTTACTTGGAGCAGCAACGACGCCGATCCCCCTCCCAGAGATTTCAAGTTTCCAAGACCAGAGCCACTCCGGCGGCGGCACACCGCCTCCGCCGCTGGCGCCGGAGGAAGAAAATCACCGCCGCCGCGAGTCCGAGCAGGGTGGAACTGGGCTCGGGCACCGGTGGGGGTGCTCCCAATTCCCTCGCGGAGAAGCGGTAAGTGACGGCCGTTTCCTCATCATTCTTGAAGCCATCTCCCGTCATTTCCGCGCCGACCCCGGCGAAATCCAAGATCGGGTTTTCCCAAGGTATGCCAAGCAAGGACGCCTGCAATTCCGGAAGCGCCATGGAGAATATGGAACTTTCCCCGATATCGGCTTTCTTGGAATCGCTGTCATCGACGCGCCCGCCCGCAGGATCCGGACGGGTGAGGGCCGTGGTGGTGCCAAACGCAACGGTAGCGCCATCGCCGGGTACAATCCGCGCTGTGACTGCCGCTCGCGCGGAGGCGGAAGCCAAAAGCACGACGGCCGCGGCAGCCGTCATTCCCAAGGTATGTTTCATGAGGGGGGTCGTGGTCGGACACTCCCCGGGGGGTGAGCCTTCCTCAGGGAAGGCAGCGATTTGCTAGCAAATTTCAGACCTGTTGACAATCAGGCATCCAAAACCTGCGCCACTCGGCCCCACCGTGGCCGAAAATGGCACCACTTGGCCGATTTTGAGACCCGGCTGCAATCCCTACCGTAAGATCACCGCCGGAAATCGGCCACGAGGGGTGAGATCCTAACTCCCGGACAAAAGAAAGAGGCCCATTGAACGGTTCCTCCGCTTGAAATGTCTGCCTATACGTGTTACCCGACCTCACGGTATGAACGAGACGAAATTCTGGGGGCTGATCGAGAAGGCGTGGTCTTCCGCGGGCGGATGGAAGAAGGACCGCAAGGCACTGGCCGAGGGGAAGCTTTCCGAGGACAAGTTCTTCGAACTGGCGGACGCGGTGAACGACATGGTGGCGGAACTGGATGACGCCCTGCATGATCTGGATGAAGAGCCCTTGCTGGAGTTCGACCGGATCCTGGAACGGAAGCTATGGGAGATCGACCGCGAGGAAGTGCAGAAGCACACGGACGGCTCGGATGACGGTTTCCTGTATGCGCGCGGGTTTATCGTGGCGATGGGCAAGGATTTTTACGAAGGCTTGAACGCGGATCCGTCGCTGGGACGGAAGGACATGGAGTGCGAGGATCTGTGCTACCTGCCACGACAAATTTACGAGGATCGCTTCGGAGAAATGCCGGAGTCGGAGATTTCCCGGGAGACGGCTTCGAATTCCGCGGGTTGGCCGAAGGGTTGAAGGGTCGGCCGGCCGGTTTCACATCGAGACCAGTGTAATCAGAAAGAGCAGGAAACGGTAAAGCCACACGATGTGGAAGAACGACCAGGAGATACCGGTGGCCAAGGCCACACACAGCCAGAAATTGACATGGTAAACGCGCCTCATCATCAGGGCCATGTAAATCCCGATGGCGCTCTGGAGAATCGTTGAGAAGAGGTTGTCGTGGGCCGTGATCGCGCCCGGTATGTCCCGGATCCCGGATGCCAGCATCAGGCCGCCCGCCATGACGGGAACAGCGATGGTGAGCAGCAGCAGGATGAAGGACCAGAGGTGGGTGGCCACCACCAGATTCTCGGCATAGTGCCGCCGCTTGCGGAAAAACAAGCACTGGAAGATGAGGCCGTAGATGGGGATGAAGAGAAAAACCAAGGTCTTGGAGAGCGTGGCAGCCTTGCCATCGTAGGCTTTCTCGAAGGCAGCCGGGCTCATCTGTTTGGCCTTGGCGCGGCTTTCCGCGAGACCCTTCGCGAGGGCCGGATAGTAATCGTTCTGGTGGAGCTGCGTTGCCAGCGGCGTGCTGAAGGTGTTCACGCCGGCCAAGGCGATGGAGAAATAGTAAACCACGTTGATGGCGATGAAGAGGGAGAGGGGCTTGGCATAACGCACGCGGCTGCCGCGCAGGTTCTCGGTGCTGAGGAATCCGGGTTTCGCCACCAGGCAGGCCAGCGAGCGCAGCACCTTGGAATTGACGGGAGTGAAGAAGTCCAAGACCTCGTCCAAGTAGTGGCGGAGGGAGCGGTCCTCCGTGCCGGGTTTCTGTTCGCCGCAGTGCGCGCAGAATTTCCCGGAAGTAGAGTTACCACAGGAGGGGCAGGTGGCCGGGGGCCGCGCGGGAGGAAGATCGCTCTTCATGGGGAGGGGATGGGAGATTGGATCGTTCCCGGTCAAAAGGGGGAAGCAGAAAAAATGGCCATGCGTCGGCCGATTCTTGCCAGAGGCGCTGTCCCGGCTGAAGTTTCTACCGGGCCAAGGCACAGCCCGTGTATTCACCCGCCTTCGATCATGAGACCTTACTTCGCCTACGGTTCGAACATGTGGAACGCCCAGATGATGGAGCGGTGCCCGGAGAGCCGGAAGACCGGACGGGGCTTTCTAGCAGACCATCGATGGATCATCACCGCGCGGGGTTACGCGAGCGTGGTGGCTTCACCCGGCGATATCGTGGAGGGGGTGTTGTTTGAAATTTCGGCGGAAGATGAGAAGGCGCTGGATGAAAAGGAAGGCGTGGCGAAAGGCAACTATTTCAAGGCGGAGTTGCGGGTGATTCACAAAGGCGGGGAGGTGATGGCGCTGGTTTACATGGACCCTGTTGTTGAGGAAGGGGCTCCGAAGGATGAATATATCAGGAGGATCAATGCCGGGCTGGTGGATGCGAATTTGTCGCGGGAGTATGTGGAGCGGGTGGTGCGGAGGTTTGTCGCGGATTCTTCTTCCGGTGTGACAAAGCAGTGAGTCTTGTTGGATTGCCGTTACCCGGGGTGGTCGCCCGCTGGCGCGGGCTCGACCACGGGCTATCATCTTTGATCCCTTCAGGATCGAAGAGTTTTCATCGAAGGGCTTTCATCGAAGAGTGGCTTTCATTTTTCGGGAAGAATGCTTTCCATCATTTCATGGAAGTCACCGTTCGCACCATCAAGGAACCGGATGTCCCGCGCGTGCTGCCGCTGTGGGAGGAGATGATGGCTTTTCACGCGGCCGTCGATCCAGCCTTTGCAATTGTCCCCGACGCGGCCTCCATCTTTTCCGGGCATCTTTCCGGGATGCTGAAGAATCCGGATTTCCAGGGGCTGCTCGCGGAGAGTGATGGGAATGCGGTGGGCTACTGCCTAGCACGAGTGGCGGAGAAGCCGCCGGTTTTTGTCCGGCGGCGGCATGGCTTGATCTCCGATCTGGCGGTGAGGAAAATCTGCCGGAACTCCGGGGTCGGCGAGACCTTGTTCCTGCGTGCGAAGGAATGGCTGGCGGAAAAACAAGTCGAACGGATCGAGCTCCGTCTGCTATCTTCGAATGGAGTTTCCAGCGCTTTCTGGAACAAGATGGGATTCAAGACCTTTGCTGAGGAAAGGTTCCTTAGCTTGGAGCCCTGAGAAGGAATCAGCTTCGCTCGACCGAACGGGATGCCATTCGGGCAAAAAAGAAGCGGCCCGGCTGATCATCCCCTTCGGAAAACCCATTAACCTGGGGGGCTAAATCTCAG
>CAXTTX010000098.1:0-2235 GCA_964247045.1 uncultured Verrucomicrobiales bacterium
GAACCCTGCAACCGGGGCACTGTTCTCCAGCCTCACGATTCTCCCCAGGTCACCGACAAAGACGGGCCTGCCATCCTGGGAGAAAGAGAGCGCGGTGGCCCCGAAGTAGGAGGTGGCACTGAAGGTGGTATCGATGATCGACGTCGCTGGATTCACGCGGGCCCACCCGGGAGACTCGACATTGTTGAGCAGTTCGAAACTTCCCGCGACGAGGAGCTTGCCATCCGCCTGGAAATGCAGGTCGGTACCCGCGGACACGGTGTTGCCGCCTCGGGCAGGGGTAAGGGTGAAGGAAGTGTCCAGCGCCCCTGCCGTGTTCAGCCGCTGAATCAAGCCTTTGGCCACGAGAAGCCTGCCGCTCCTGTCGATGGCGATCGCGTCGACGAAGTTCATGTTGAATGTGAAGTCCGTGTCGATGGTCCCTTCCGGCGTGACGCGGACCATACCGTACTTGTTTAGGCCGGATGCTGTCGTGAAAGTGCCGGCCATGATGATCTTGCCATCCCTTTGGAGAAGGGCATAGCTCCTTATGCCGGAGCTATTGAACCGGGTGAGGGTGACCATGGTGAAGGATTTGTCGTAGCTGCCATCCGTCATCAGTCTGCGGATCACCGCGGGAACCGTGCCGGCATAGTGGACGATCAATTTTCCATCCGGCTGGATGGCGAGGACATCGGGCTGCGGGTCCGAGGGGGTGGCCGGACTGCCTGCCGCCTGGAAGGTCTCATCCAGCGTGCCATCCGGATGGAGGATGGCGATGTTCGGGTGCCTCACGCCGCAGATGGTGAAGAATTCCCCGCTGACGAGGATGCGCCCGTCCGGCAGCACGGCCACCGAATGGATCTTGCCTCCGGGATTGGGCGCGAAGGTGGGGTCGAGTGATCCATCGGCAGCGAGGCGCACGAGGTGGACGCGGGCCACTCCATCCACATCAACGGCGAAATCTCCGCCCACCAGGATCTTGCCATCCTGCTGGGTCGCGGTGCAAGTCACGCTGCCCTGGTAGGTGACGGGCGAATTGAAGGTGGGATCCTGCGAGCCGTCACGGGGGGCACCATAAAAGCCCTGGATGCCTTCGATATCCAGCGGACTGAGGCGCGTGAACTGGCCGATGGTGGCGATGGCCGCCTCGTTTGGCGCAAGCGGCACGATGGTGTCCCCGCCGTTCTTGCTGTAGGTGGCACGCCCGCGGTGCATGAGCGAGCCGGGATCGTAGTCCGTGAGGATCCCCGCGGCGAAAGTGTTGAAGGCACTGGTTTTTCCAAGCTGCACGTTCGCGGTGCCGATGAGCACATGGAGGTCGCGGTCGGACCGGTTGTCCTCATGGCACAGGCCCAGGGCGTGGCCGATCTGGTGGGCGATGAGAAAGTTGTAGTCCCAGTTGAGGATGGAGATGGATTGCTTGCCACCCTGCCTGCCGACATGGGCGGTATTGTCGATCCCGGAGCTGACCTCGATGTAGTCCGCCTGCCCGTCACGGGCGACGAAGTTGAGGGAGGAGACCCTCGACCAGACGCTGCAGGACTCGATGAACTTCGCCTGCTGTTCCGTGGAAACTGAGGCATCGAAGGTATAGGGCACCACGCCATCCGGCCAGACGGCGGCCGCGGCGGAGGAGAGGCCGGGATTGGCCGCCAGCAGGTCGCGCTGGCTTTCCAGGAAGGCGACCTTGAACTTCATGTCGCCCACGGACACCTCCGCGGCACCGGCGGGTGCCGCTGCCAGCACCACCTCGATTTGTGCGGCGCTGAGGTCCGCGGTGGCCGCCGCCCCCGCGCGTTCCGCAAGCAGATAGGTGGTGGCCGTGAGAATGGCAAGCGAGGAGCGGAGGACGCGCGGGAATGATGATGGCCGTTTCATGGGTCGGGAGAACCTGAAGTGAAGCATAAATCATGGAATGAGAACCGGCGGGCGGACAAGCGGGATTTAATTGAAAACGCGGGGCATGCCGCTGACAGCAAGGAATGTCGTTGCTCCTTACGAAGAAAATGTCCGGAGGGCGGGCTCCCTGCAATGGGGACTTCTTCTCCCGCAACCATGCCCCCGGGGCTCGTAGCAGGGCCGCAGCAGTCCAAGGCGCTTCGCGCTGAAGAAGACGCGGTAACTAACAGGACCTGCCCGTGTCATCTTCCCCGGCGTCCCCGATATTACGCCTCACCCCGAAACCCACGGCGCGGCGAGCCGCCACGCCCTGCCGTTTTTATTCCTCCGCGGCGTGCGCGAGAATCCATAGAA
>CAXTTX010000098.1:2245-4271 GCA_964247045.1 uncultured Verrucomicrobiales bacterium
AAAGTCGATTGAAAAAGAGCCGCACCCGTTCCGGCACGGTCTCGCCCGATTCATGGAGCACGAGCACGCTCCTTTCCGCGCGGCGGGTGACCGAGCGCGCGAAATCCAGGCCGGCACGTTCCATCGACCCCTCCATCCCGGGCCTCGCCCAACCCTTGAACTTGATCCCGCGGGCCTCCCGGGTCTTCGCCTCGGAGACGATCCACTCCAGATCGGCTTCCGAAAGCGAGGCATAGCCTTTTTTCTGATAGAGCGGCTCATCCTCCGGCAAACAGGCGAGTTGTCCCATGAGACCGACGAGCAAACCCTGCACCCGGTCGATGAGGGCGATGACCCCGTCATCCCGCGAGGCGGCGCGGGCGAGGCCGAGGGCGGCATCCAGCTCATCCACATCGCCCAGCGCGGCGACACGGAGCGAGGTCTTGGCCACCCGCCTGTTGAAAAGAAGATCCGTTTCCCCCGAATCGCCGCGTCCCGTGGTAATGCCCATGGAAAAAACCTAGGCCGGATAAAAATCCGTGTCCATCCGCGTTCATCCGTGCTTCCTAGGGCCGTCCATGAAACTCGCGAAGCTCGGCGAAGGTCCGGAGATTTTCCACACCATCCAGGGAGAAGGTGTGAGCGTCGGCCTGCCCGCGGTGTTCATCCGGTCCTCGCTGTGCAACCTCCATTGCATCTGGTGCGACACCGACCACACGTGGAATTTCGAGGGCACGCCATGGCCACACGAGAAGGACGCCGTGCCCGGATACGCGAAGCACCGCAAGGCGGACGTGATCTTTGAAATGGACCCGATCGCGGCGGCGGAACGAGTGATGGCCTATCGCTGCGACCGGACGGTGATCACCGGCGGGGAGCCGCTGCTTCAGGAACGTGATTTCCTGGAAATGGTCCGCCACATCCGCGCATCCCGGCCGGAGCACATCTTCGAGGTGGAAACCAACGCCACAAGGATTCCCTCACCGGAATTCCACGGGGCCGTGAACCAGTTCAACGTTTCACCGAAGCTCGCGAACGCGGCCATGCCGGAGTCCCTGCGGCTGAGCCGGGGGGCGCTGGGCTTCTTCGCCAGCTCTCCGAAGGCCTGGTTCAAGTTCGTGGTCGCAACACCCGCGGACCTCGCGGAGGTGGAGAAAGTCCTCGCCTTGGGCGGCATCCCGCGCGAGCGCGTGCTGCTGATGCCGGAAGGACGGACGGCACCGGAACTGGACAAGAGCGCGCCCTGGCTGGCGGATGTCTGCCGGGACCTGGGGTTCCGCTTTTGTGACCGGCTGCACATCCGCATCTGGGGTGACAAGCGGGGGGTTTGACGGCCAACGCTCAAGACATTTTCGCCAGCTTGCCAGCAAGGAATTTGACCACCTCGATGATGCGCGGGTTTTGCTCGTCGGTACGATAGCGCACGCCAAAGGTGAAGGCCTGCGGCAGGATGAACTCGAACGCCCGCTGGGTCACCAGCCCATGCCTGCGCAAATTCATGCGCTGCTCCGCATCGCCGGGGAAAATCATCACACCCAGGCCGGTCTTGCACGCGTCCACCGCGTCCGGTTCGGTTCCGCATTCGATCATCTCGCTGAGGTTCGTCCCGTAAACGGACTTGCTCCATTGCGACAGGAACTCACGATACCCGAGGGCAAGCGAGGGCGCGGGAAGGATCACCGTGGCGGCGATCGCTTCCGGCAAGCTGAAGGTTTCCGAATCGAAGCGGTGGTGTTCCGGATTCCACGCCAGGGTGACACCACGCTGCTGCAACACCGGAATGGTGGATATTCCCGGCACGTCCGCCGCTTTCATGAAGGAACCGGCGAGTACGACATCCACCTCCAGTTCCTTCAGCGCGGAAAGCCAATCCCCCGCTGACCCCACATCATCCCACATCTCTGCGGAAGCACCATGATCTTCCGCATGGATCACCACGCGCGCGTCCTGCGCCAGCTTGCTGCCGTCCGTCCAGATCTTGACCTGTTTCGTGCGGGACCTCTTCCAATAGGCGGCGCGGTGGAGCAGGCCATCGTATTCCTTCACG
>CAXTTX010000098.1:4281-13606 GCA_964247045.1 uncultured Verrucomicrobiales bacterium
TCGATCAAGGGTATTAAGTCGGTTCCCTGGTCGGTCAGCGCGGTGCCCTCCGGCCCGCGGCGGAACAAGGGGAAGCCGACAATCTGCTCGAGCTTCAGGATCTGGGCGCTAACAGCCGGCTGGGTGACGTGCAACTGCTGGGCCGCGGCGGAAAAACTTCCCGTCCGGACCAGCGCGAGGAACGCCTGAAGCTCGCGGATTTCCGGAGTGATCATTGGCCGGGGGCACGGCTTCCCAGTTTGCCCATCAGACCGGGAAGAAATTCGTAGGAATGTTGTCGCAGCCAGGTGACCTGGAGGGGCCGTGTTTCGACTCCCCCTTCTTCCCCGGCTTGCCAATACTGGTCGTCGATCTGCATTTCCGGACCCAGCACCCGGGTGCCGGCCGGACATTTCTCAGGATGATCCAACCAGTGGAGCCACTCCTGTTCGGTGATGGTCTTCCACCGGCCGCCCCGGTCCTCACCCGCCGCGGGAGGGAGCGGCGAGTTCCCCTCCAAGGCTACCACGTGGCATTCGGCCGCAGCCTGTTCCACGCGGCCCTGACGGGCATCGGGCAGCCGGTGGTAATTCCGGTAACGGATGATGCCGGCCTCCTGGCTGGAAAAGCGGGTGACGTCATCGGTCCAGAAGCCGACGTACAAGTCGCACTGGCCGGAGGCAAGCGCCTTGCCGGCGTGGGCGGCATCGACAGGGGAAAAGCTCGGCCGCACGCCACAGGTCATCTGGAGATCCCGGAAGAGGCCGCGGAACCGGCGGGTCCGGAAAATCGCCTGGGAGCTGGAAACGTGAAGAATCCTCCCCGCCTCGTGGATGCCCAGCACGTGTTCTTCCAGCCGGCCTTGGGCGGCTTCCAGAAAACGGAGATCGTTGAACAAACGGTCCGCGAAGGGACTCGGAACGAGGCTCCCTTTGTCCCCGTCCGTGAACAAGGGACATTCGAAGGCGCGCTCGAGGTTCGCCACCATCCTGGCCACACTCTTGCGATTGAGAGAGCCTTTGATGAAATGGCTCTTCTCCTGATAGACTTCCCGGAAGGTTCCGAGATGCCGGAAATCGACGAGATCCCGTTTCACCGGATCATCCGTCCAGATACCGGAAGTTTTGTTTGAATTCATGCCTTGGGGTTCAAATCCCGCACAACAGGGCAGTCACTCCGATAGGGATGGGAGAATTGCGACGTCACACGGGGGTTCTCTTGGGGTTCAGGGAGGTCGCGGAACCCATGGGTATTTTTCGGAGAGTCCCTTATCGACCTATAACTGCATTGTGCACGTATCTTGAATTTCAGGGCAAGAGCGAGCGGCGTCATGGCCGCTTTTGGGACCACTTGTCCGATTTAAGGCATACTTGGCCGCTTTTGGCCGTGCCAAGTGGTGCCGATTTGGACCAATTGTGTAATTTTGCATAAATTCCACCCCCGTGATCGCGGAGGCTTTGAAGGCCTAACACCATCATCATTTTGGATCTGCTGACTATCGAGAGCGTTCGATGGTTGGGCTAAAAAGGGGATTGTCATGAACAGCGACCTCCCCTCCGGCCGGGTTTTTTCCCCGGTCCGTTGCCCCCATCCAGCTCTCCGGTGCGTCCACTGCCGCGCCCTGCTCCCCACATGTCCCGCCCCCGGGCGGGCCTGTGCCTGATTCCCGGACCCCGGTCCGCCTCCCCACCCCAAACCGACATCCCAATGAAAAAACCGCTATTCCTCGCCTTCGCAATCCTCTACCCCGCCAGCTCCCTCACGGGGCAGACGATTGTAGGTTCAAACTCGTTCTTCGACCCCGATTTCAAGGTCCGCCGCAACGGCACGCCCTACGGAGTTCTCAACGTGACCGTGAACAACACCCCCGTGACCCAAACCGGCTCGGCCGGCAACAGTTTCTGGAGCCACTCCGCCGGTGGCTTCGCCCAGGCCGGCAGCCACCTTGCGCCGCTTGGAATCCCGCTGGCGAATGTGGATGTCCAGTTGGCCGCCACCAGCCGGACCACGGGAAATACCCTGGTATTCGGCCGCGAAATCACCAACACCACCCAGTTGCTGGGCGGCGCCATTGATCTGGGCAACGAGGTACAGGGCCTCGTCAACCAAGTGGCCGGCGCCAGCGTGCTCTATAACTGGGACTCCACGGCGACCATCTCGGGACTATCCATCGTTCCCGACCAACTCTATCAGGTGAATTTCACGGCCACCTCGGGTGCCGGCCTGCCCGTGGACATCCTCCAGGCCGCCACCTTTGGCATTAACACTCCGGGCATCAGCAGCAATGCGAACGAGAGCATGCAGTTGCTGAACCTGCTGGACCTTGTTCACGTCGGCAACAGCAGCTCGACCGGGAATTTCAGCTTCTACTTCAAGTCGAACCAGAACCGCTCCTCCCTGGACTTCAATTTCGCGGCGACGACCGGCGTCGGCGTGAGCCTGTTGGGTGGTACGGCAAACAACCAGAACGTGCTGACTTTTTCCGGATTCCAGGTCGCGGCGGTTCCGGAGCCCGGGACGATCGTGATGTGCGGCAGCATGCTGTGCTTCCTGACCTTCCGGCGCCAACGCCGCAAGGCATCCGAAACTCCAACCCCTTGCGAATCATGAAAACGCAATGGATGGCCATGCTGCTGGCAATGGCGGCCGCTTCCATCGCAGGGGCGCAGAATTTCATGGAAGGACCGGGAACGGCGGAGTTTTCCGCGCTGCCGGTGGCGACCAAGGCGGAAGGAATACCCGCGGATCCCGCCCCGCTCTTTCTGGTGCAGAACACGGGGAACCTCGGTTTCCGCGAGAGGGAATCCCACCGGGTTCCCGCGATGGCAGAGTTGCCGACCAAACCGGAAACGGCCGGGGAGGATCTGAATCTACTCTCCGCGACCTACCGGGAGTTGGCGAAGCCCTCCCGGGGAGGCGATTGCCCGGAAATCGCGCTGGCCCTTGCAAAGCGGGTGGAGAACGACCCTTCCCTCCTGCTGGAAACGGTGGCCACGGAAGTGGGGGCAAGCCCCGCCTGCGCCTGTGAAATCGTGAAAGCGGCGATCCAAGCCACTGGAGGCGAGGTTGCAACAGTCATAGGCATCGTGGAAACGGCGATCACGGCCAGCCCCGAAAACATGCGGCTGATTTCCCAGTGCGCCATAGCGACGGCCCCGGAGGCGCTGGCGGAAATCCAAGCGCTGCTGGCCAAGTTGGATCCCAACGGCGGCGAGGGGACCTCCGCGAAAAGCGCGAAGAGTTCCAAAAGCGGCAAGGACATGGTCGCGGCGGCCCGGCTGGATGCAGAGCCGGAAAACCGGGCCAATCCTTTGGAACCAAGCCTGTATTTCTGGGCCGCCCCGCCACCTATTTTGCCTCCGGAGATCACCCGGGTGAATCCGTGAGGAATTGCCGGAGTTCATCGTGTCTCGAGGCGAACCTTAATTTCCGATGAAGGGCGCGCAACTTTCGGGTGGGCGGGGTGTTTCAGTCAGCATAAGATACCTCCTGTCATGAACCGCAACACCCCAACCGACGACTCTTGGGAATCCGATTCCGTCTGGAAGCTGCTGGACCAAGCCCCGCCGAAAACGGCCGGAGCCCGGTTCGCGGACGACGTGGTGAGGATGGCGCGGCTTTCCGCACCGGCGGAACCGTGGTGGAAGCGGATGCTCTCGCCCGCTCCGCTCGCGGGTCTGGCCGCAGGTGCCGCGGCACTTGCCCTCGCCGTGGTGGCCATGAAGGGAACCACCCGCCCATCCGGCGGCGAGTTCGCGGCGGTCAACTCGGCGCAGGCGGTCGCCATCCAGGACATCGCGGAGACGGAAACGCTCATCGCCGCGGCGGATCATCTGGATGATTTCAGCGACAACGAGCTGGTCAGCCTGATCGGGTTTTAAGGACTTCCCGAGGGGAAGTCCGGCCGCCAGATTCGGCGCGTGAAGCACGGTCTGATTTTTGATCTGGATGGAACACTGGTGAATTCCCTGCAGGGAATCGCCGCGTCATTGAACCATGCGCTGGCGCTCTCCGAACTATCAGAACACCCGCTCGAGGCGGTGAGAAGATTCATCGGCAACGGCGCGCGGATGCTGGTAACCCGCGCGACGACGGCGGGTGCGGACACGGTGTTGCTCGACCGGCTGGAAGAGGATTTCAAAACGAACTACGACACGACCTGGCCGGAGGGGACGATTCCCTACGAGGGAATCGTCGCGATGCTGGAGACACTGCAACAGGAGGGCTATCCGTTGGGCGTGCTGTCGAACAAACCGCACGCGTTCACGGAAGTGATCGTGGCAAAGGTTTTCCCGACGGTGCGGTTTTCAGCGGTGCTGGGCCAAAGGGCGGGAATCCCGCACAAGCCGGATCCGGCGGGGGCGCTTGAGATCGCGAAGGAACTCGGGCGAGAGCATGCCGATTGCATCGTCATCGGGGATTCCACGATGGATCTGGAGACCGCACGAAACGCGGGGATGCGGGACATCGCGGTGAGCTGGGGTTATCATGATCCGGAAGCGCTCTTTGCCGCCGGGGCGGAGGTGATGGCGGACACCCCGGCGGAGTTGTTGGAGAAGATCGGGATGGTGGGCGGGGATTGAGATATCGTTCAAGACCGGTTCAATTCATCAATCTGGGTATTGAGGGTGCAGAAGTCATAGAGCCAGCCGATGCCCAGAAGGCCACCGGTGAGCAGATAGAGGACACCGGTGAGGATCTTGCCCATGTAGAAACGATGAATGCCCAGGAGTCCCAGGAAGGTGAGCAATATCCAGGCGACGGAATAATCACAGGGCCCCGCGGCGAAGCGGCGACCGGCCTGGCGGTCCATGGAGGGGATGAGGAAAAGGTCGATGAGCCAGCCGATTCCCAACAAACCGGCGGTGAAGAACCAGATGACGCCGGTAACGGGCTTGCCGAAGTAAAAGCGATGGGCACCGGTGAAGCCGAAGATCCATAACAGGTAGCCGATGGTCTTGCTGTGGGTGTTCGAGGACAATTCATTCATGTGCCCAGCATGCGGCGGAGACGAAAATTCCGCCATGGGAATCCATGACGGAATTTGGAATCGGTCGTTTGACGGGAATCAGGAAAGCGACTTCACCAGATCCGCGGCGAGCTTCTTGATCGCATCGGTCTGGGAAGCATCTTTCAGGGTTCCGTCGTCGTTGAAGGCTTCATGGGCCTTGGGAACGGACACCTGTTCCGGTAGGACATCGATGTAGATGTTCCCCAGGAAAGTGCGGAGAGCGGCGAGGCTGCGCGCGCCGCCGTAGCCGCCGGGCGAAGCGGAGATGATCGCTGCTTTCTTGCCCTTCAGCACGGAAAGCGGTGGCTCATCGTCGGAGGTGGCTCGGGAAACCCAATCGATGGCGTTCTTGAGCGCGGCGGTGATCATGCCGTTGTATTCCGGCGAGGCGATGATGATGCCCTGGTGCTCCGCGAAGAGCGCTTTCAATTTCGCCGCGGCCTCCGGCATGCCTTCGACTTCCTCAAGGTCGGCATCGAAAAGTGGCATGCGGTAGTCCCGCAGGGAAACGAGGGTGACATCGCCACCGGCCTCGCGCGCGGCGTCCGCGGCGATGGTGGCGAGTTTCTGGTTGAAGGAGCCTTCGCGGAGGCTGCCGCTGAAGGCGAGGATGCGTGGTTTGCTCATGTCAGTTCAGGCTGATGCGGTTTCGAGAAAGGAGTAGTCCGTGTAGCCCTCGGTGCCGCCACCATAGAAGGTGGATGGCACGGGCTCGTTGAGGGGAGTTCCCTTTTGGAAGCGCTCGACGAGATCCGGATTGGCGATGGCTTGTTTGCCGAAGGCGACGGCATCGGCGGTGCCGTTGCGGATGGCCTCGCGGGCCGAATCGGCGGTGAAGCCCTCGTTGGCGATGTAGACGCCGCCGAAGGCACGCTTGAGAGCCGGGCCCAGCGCCGGAGGATTTCCGGCGTAGGATTCACGGGCACAAAGGAAGGCGAGGCCGCGTTTGCCGAGCTGCTCCGCCACATAACCGAAGGTGGCAGCGGGATCCGAATCACCCATGTCATGGGCGTCGCAGCGCGGGGCGATATGCATGCCGACGCGATCCGCACCCCAGACAGAGACGACGGCATCCGTCACTTCCAGCATGAAGCGGGCGCGGTTCTCAAGCGAGCCGCCGTAGGAATCGGTTCGATTGTTAGACGAGTCCTGGAGGAACTGGTCGATCAGGTAACCGTTGGCACCGTGGATCTCCACGCCGTCGAAGCCCGCGGCCTTGGCGTTCTCCGCGCCGCGGCGGTATTGTTCGACGACCTCCGCGATCTCGGAAATTTCCAAGGCACGGGGCGTCACAAAGGACTTCTCGGGACGCACGAGGCTAACATGCCCGGCCGGGGTGATCGCACTGGGGGCGACGGGTACCGCTCCGTCGAGATAGAGCGGATCGGAAATCCTGCCGACGTGCCAGAGCTGGAGGAGGATCTGCCCGCCCGCGTCGTGAACGGCCTTGGTGACGAGCTTCCATCCTTCCACCTGCTCCGGGGACCAAATGCCCGGGGTATCGGGATAACCGACGCCCAACGCGGAAACGGAAGTGGCCTCCGTGAGAATCATGCCGAAGGCGGCACGCTGGACGTAATACTCGGCCATCAAGGCGTTGGGCACGCGACCGGCCGAGGAACGGCAACGGGTGAGCGGGGCCATGACGATGCGGTTAGGGAGCGTGAAGGCTCCGGCACGGAGGGGTTGGAAGAGGGGGTCTGACATGGATAACGAAAATCTGAATCTTAAACTCTGAATTCTAAACGGAAAAGGGAAGGCAGCAGAAAAGATCCGTCTGATCCGACCCATCGGACGGATCGGACGGATTATTCCTCTGACGTCTTTTCAAACCTCCGGGATGGCCTCGAGCTTGAGTTCGATGACGACCTGGTCACGGATGAGGTCATCTGTCTTGCCCGGATAGACGATGCCGAAGTCCTGGCGCTTGATGTCGAACTTGGCGTTGATGTTCACCTTGTCGCCATTCTGGCTGACGGTGGCGGGGAAGCTGATATTCTTGGTGATGCCGTGCAGGGTGAAGTTACCGGCGACGGTGTAGGCCGAGTCCGAGCCCTTCTTGATCTCGGTGACGTCGAAGGTGGATTCGGGGAACTTGGCGACATCGAAGCAGTCAGGGCTCTTGAGGTGGCCGGTGAGTTTCTCCTGATCCGTGTAGGTGGAGCTCATGTCGATGACAACCTTGTGGTCGTTGCCAACGGGAGCGCCGTCCTTGATGGTGAAGTGGCCCTTGAAGGCCTTGAAGCCACCTTCATGGCTGCCGGTGACCTTGGAACCGACGAACTTCACTTCGGAGGCGGGGGTGAAGACATACTTGGTGCCGGAAGCGGCGGCCTCGGAGGTTTTTTCGACGGCGCCGGAGACTTTTGCGTCGGCGGTTTTGTCAGCGGGATTTTCGCAGGAGACGAAAATGATGGGAGCGGCAATGGCGAGGGCCAGGAATTTGGTTTTCATGATCGTGTTTGTTTTTGGATAGATTGGAAGATTGGTTAAAATCACTTGAGGTCAAAGAGAATTGCCCGGGCGGGTCCATTCGCGCCGGAAATGCGGATTTCCGCGGAGGACTCCAGGGAGACGGCATCGCCGGCCGCGAGCTGGATGCCATCCACCACGAGGGAACCGCTGGCGACGTGGAGCCACAGGCCCCGGCCGGGGGCGAGTTCATGCGAGGTTTCCTTGCCGGCATCCAGGTTCAGCAGATAGATGCTGGCATCCTGGGCGATGGTGGCGGAGCCGTCGCGTCCGTCCTCGGAAATGACGAGTGTTTTCACCTCATCCTCCCGGCCGGGTGTCGGAACCCACTCGGTATAAGCGGGCTTCAGGCCACGGGTGGCCGGTGTGATCCAGATCTGGAGGAGGTGCGCCTGCTCGGTCGGCGAGGGATTGAACTCCGAATGGACGACGCCGCTGCCGGCGCGCATGAGCTGGATTTCACCGGGCTTGAGGGCGCGGCTGTTGCCCATCGAGTCCTTATGGGCAAGGGTGCCTGCGAGCAGGTAGGAGAAGATCTCCATGTCGCGGTGCGGGTGGCTGGGGAAGCCGCCGCCACCCGCGATGCGGTCGTCATTGATCACACGGAGCGAGCGGAAGCCCATGTGGGCGGGGTCGTAGTAGTCGCCAAAGGAGAAGGTGTGCCAGGTGTCCAGCCAGCCGTGATTGGCATGGCCGCGCTCCCCGGCGCGGCGGACATTGAGTGTCGCGTTCGTTTTCATGCCCGCATCTTACCGGAATCCCGGGTTCGGCATAATGCCACGTCGTCAGGCTGAGCATGCGGAACGAACATGGACCTGTCTGTCAGGACGTTTTCCCGCCCCGGTTGCGGCTCTTTCGCGTCGAGATTCATGCGCAAATTTGCATTTGCCGTGGTGTAGCAACACGATCCAGCAGGATTTTTGCTGTTTTTTGCAGATTCCGGCCCGGGCGGCGAACCGAGGGAGAATTTTTCGGTTTATCGCAAAATACACATTACCAATGGGTTGCTTGTTTCTGATACGGCCGTGTCCCGTGGCGGGAGCGGCAAATGGGGCGGCTGCCGGTTTATTAGATCGTTCTTTCGGCCAAACCGCAGCAGGGCTGCTTGCTGAAAGCGGCAGCATGGCTGCGGCAATCCAAGGCGCTTCGCGCTGATCCCCCCCAAATTAATCCAACAAGGTCGGATAGTGCTTGCGGGCGAGGGACATCGAGAGGTCCAGGATGCCCTGGCTGCGGATGTTGCGGAGGGCCTCGTCCGCCATGGCGGCACATTCCGCGTAGCTAAGGGAACGGATCGCCTGACCGACGCGCGGGACCTGCTGGGGTCCGACGGAAAGCTCTTCCACGCCGAGGCCTAACAAAAGCGGGGTGAGGCGGATATCACCGGCCATTTCACCGCAGATGCCGGTCCAGATGCCGTTGTTCGTGGCAGCATCGATGGTGCGCTTGATGAGGCGGATGACCGCCGGGTGAGTGGGGCGGTAGAGTTCCACCACGTGGGGATTCACGCGGTCCGCGGCGACGGTGTATTGGATCAGGTCGTTGGTCCCGATGGAGAAGAAATCGACTTCCGGGGCGAGGAGGTCCGCACAGATGGCGGCGGCGGGCACTTCCACCATGATGCCCACGGGAAGATCCACATCGAAGGCAATGCCCTCCTTGTCCAGCTCGTCCATGCAGCGGCGGACCATCTCCTTGCTCTGCTGGACTTCCGCGAGGCCGGAAATCATGGGGAACATGACGGCAACCTTGCCAAAGGCGCTGGCCCGGAGGACGGCGCGGATTTGCTCGCGGAACATGGCCGGGCGCGCCAGCGAGACGCGGATGCCGCGCCAGCCGAGGAAAGGGTTCGGTTCCGGATCG
>CAXTTX010000099.1:0-2990 GCA_964247045.1 uncultured Verrucomicrobiales bacterium
GGCTGGCCTTTTCGATCATCCTTCTTTCCATTCCCGTTCCCACCTTGTTTGGCGAGGCCTACGCGGGGAAGGAGGCGATCATGCGGCCTGCCCTTTGGACGGGACTGGCGCTCTTCCTGATGTTATTTCTCATGAACCTCACCCTGCGCGTCAGGGAAGGGCACCTGGAAGTCGCGGCTAACAACCTCTGGGGCGCGGTGGGAAATGTCATCGGCGCGATCGCCATGGCGGCCGGCATCTGGTTCTTTCCGGAGGTTTGGTTCCTCGTCGTCACCCTTTATGGTTCGAAGGTCGTGGCCAATGGTTTCAACACCATCACGCTGCTGCGGAAACATCCGCTCATGCTGCCATCCCCGCGTTATTTCCGCCCCGCGGTGGCGAAACACCTCTTTTCGGACGGCGCTGCCTTTTCCACCTGCTTCCTCATCACCGGCCTCACGGAAACCAGCCTCTGCGCGTGGTTGCTCGGTCATTTCGAAGGACCGGCGAATGTCGCCCTCTTCGGCGTTTTCATGGGCCTGACGGTCATGTTGCTCGGATTCGTCGTCATGCTCAGCACGCCTACCTGGCCGGCCATGGCGGAGGCCATCGCCCGCGATGACAAGGCATGGGCCCGCACCGCCGCAAAGCGTCTCTATCTATATGGCATGGCATTCGCGGGCTGTGCCGTCGCCGGACTGCTCCTTTTGGGGCCATGGCTCATGCCCCTCTGGCTGGGCAAGGACTTCCAGGGCATCACCCGCCTTCTCATCGGCTGCTACTGCCTCTATTTCGTCGCTCACGTCTGGCGGCACCTGAACCACGCGGCGATGATGGGCACCGGCCAGATCGGCAGGCTCATGCGGATCCAGCTTTTCGAATCCGCCTGCATCGCCATCCTGGCGCCTTTGGCCCTCTATTTTCAGGGCGTCGAGGCCCTCCTCGCCACCATGGGCCTCGTGATGCTCCTCGTGACCGGCACCATCCTGCCGAAGCGGGTGGCGCGTGCCTTGCGCTAGGGACGGCGGGCTTGTGAACGCGGCTTGCCCCGGTGCGGTGGGTCGGCGGGAACCCAAAAATTTCCGTGAATTTCCCGCGCCTTGCCGCAGTCTATCCGGAAAGTCCAGCCGTGTTGCGGGAGATTGGTTTCCCCGCGGCGGACGTCACGAATCCGCGACCTCCCCGAAATCCATGAAACTCCATCGCGTCTCCGCCCTCCTCGCCATCGCCTTGTTGGCACCACTTCATGCCGAGGAAGACGCCGCCGCTCTCCGCGAGCGGGTTGCCGCCCTTGAAAAACGCCTCTCCGAACTCGAATCGGACACGGCGAAGGACCGCAGGCTGGAGCGTCTCCAAAAGGACAACGTCGAAAAAGCCCGCAAGCGCGCCGCGGAGGACAACAAGACTTACAAGGCCGGAGAACTTGCGGAGATCGAGTCCCTCTATCAGGTGGCGAACAAGAACTGGCGCACGCCCGAGGCGAAGGCCAGCCTCACCAAGCTGCTGGAAAAGTATGACAAGTCCAACCGCACCGGCTGTGCCACGCTCTACATGGGCCAGATGAGCACTGGCCAGGAACGCCTCGACTACCTCAACCGCGCGGTCGATAAATTCAGCGACTGCTATTACCTCAATGGCTGCCAGGTGGGCGGTTACGGCCGTTACGTTCTCGCCCTCACCCTCTGGGAGAGCGGGGACAAGGAAAAGGCCAAGGCCCTCTTCGCCGAGCTGAAATCCAAATACAAGGACGCCATCGACCACAAGGGTCGCCCGATGTCCCAACTCGCCGAAGCTGCGGAAAAGGAGCTGGCCGCGGCGAAATAACCCGATGGTGGCTGGGGCATCCTTCCCCAGTCCGTTGCCGGGGCGTCGCGCCCCGGTTCCTTACTGTGGCTGGGACGTCCCGTCCCGTGCTTCGTCCTTATCTTGAATTGAAGCGAAGGGAACATGGACGACGGCATCTCATTCCTCTCGTAAAATCCACATGCCATGCCAGCCTTCCGCGTGGACCTGTTTTCGCGAGCCAACCCCGCACCGGAGAAGAAATCCCTCTCTGTCACCCAACTTCTCCGCCGGATGAAAAATCTGTTGGAGACCCAGATTGGTGAACTCTGGGTGGAGGGCGAGGTTTCCAACCTCCGCAAGCAAGGCAGCGGGCATTGGTATTTCTCCCTGAAGGACGAGGGCGCCCAGATCCAGTGCGCGATGTTCGGTGCCCGCAAGCGTGAGGGAGCCGAAGCTTTGGAAGACGGCGCGAAAGTCCGCGTCTTCGCCGAGGCCAGCGTCTATGAGGCCCGCGGCCAGTTGCAGATCATCGTCCAGAAGGCGGAGCGCGCTGGGATGGGGGACTTGCAGGCGAAGTTCGAGGCTCTCAAGCGCAAGTTGAACGAGGAGGGGCTCTTCGATGCTTCCCGGAAGAAACCCTTGCCGCCCTTTCCCCGCGTCGTCGGTCTGATCACCTCCGGCACCGGCGCCGCCCTCCAGGACATGCTCAATGTGCTCTCCCGCCGTGCGCCCTGGGTTCAGCCCGTGCTTTTTCCCGTCCGCGTGCAGGGCAGGGGAGCGGAGGTGGAAATTGCCCGTGCCATCGAAAAAATGGGACGACCCGAGGCCTTCGGCTATCCGCGCTGCGATGTCCTGATCGTTGGCCGTGGCGGTGGTTCCATCGAAGACCTGTGGAATTTCAACGAGGAAATCGTCGCCCGTGCCATCGCCGCCTGTCCGATTCCCATCATCTCCGCCGTGGGACATGAAATCGATTTCACCATCGCGGACTTCGTGGCGGACCTCCGCGCGCCGACGCCCAGCGCCGCGGCGGAACTTGCCGTAGTTGATGGCGCGGAACTCTTGTTCCGCTTGGCCAAATACCGTGGCCGTTTGTTGCGCCTCACCCGCGAGGGCCTCGCCCGGCGTGCGTTCCGCGAGATAGGCGGTCGCCTGATCCTTCGGCATAAGCAGGCTGTCGCAGGAGTAGCCGTCGGGCTGCTTCTCGGCGAGAAAGTAGGTACCCC
>CAXTTX010000099.1:3000-5446 GCA_964247045.1 uncultured Verrucomicrobiales bacterium
TCACCCGCGAGGGCCTCGCCCGCGCCCATCGTGATGTCGATGCCCTGAAGCGCGGCGTCTTGCAGCGGGGCGGGGAAAAGCTCCTGCGCGAGCCCGCCATGCGGGTGGACTCCGCGCGCGGCCAACTCCAGCGCGCCACTCGCGCCTCACTGGAGGCCATCTCCTTCCAGCTTGCGGAAGCTCGTTCCCGCCACGCCACGCATCATCCGCTCCGGGTGCTGGAGCGCCGCTTCGACACGGTGGAGTCCCTTCGCCAACGCCTCGTGCGGGCTGGTGAAAGCTCGCTCGCCCAACAGTCCGAAAAACTCGAACGCCTGGGCGGGCTGCTGCGCACCCTCGGCCCGGAATCCGCCTTCCAGCGCGGGTTTTCCATCACTCTCGGCGCGGACGGCAGGCTCATCACTTCCGCCAGCACCTTGACCGATGGCGAGCTCATGCGGACAAAATTTGCCGATGGCGAAACGACGAGTATCGTCACCCGCAATCCGCAACCATGATCGAACTCGATATTCTCCACCAGCACGCCGACCGCGCCTATCCGATTCTTGCCGGTCTCGTCACCCCCCGGCCCATCGCCTGGGTGACCACCCTCAATGAGGATGGCAGTGTGAATGCCGCGCCCTTCTCCTTCTTCAACGTCTTTGGCGCGGAACCACCGCTCGTCATCTTTGCTCCCGGCAACCGCGACGATGGCTCGCCCAAGGACACCGCGCGGAATTGCGAGCGCACCGGCGAGTTTGTCATCAATCTCGTGGACGAATCGCTCGCCGAAGCCATGAACCAAACCGCCGCTGCATTTCCCTACGGAACCAGTGAAACGGAACGCGGCCAGCTCGCCACGGCCCCGTCATCATCCGTTGCTCCACCACGCATCGCCGCCGCTCCCGCCGCGCTGGAGTGCAAGCTCCACGACATCCAGATCATCGGTGAAAACCGTCTCGTCCTCGGCATCGTCCATCGCGTCCAGGTCCGTGAGGAATTCTTCGACGCGGAAACCCTCCGCGTCCGCGGCGAGAAGTTCCATCCGATAGGTCGTATGGCCGTCCCAAACTGGTATTGCAAGACTTCAGACCTCTTCACGATGATCCGCCCCAGGTAATCTTGAAGCGAAGCGACTAGGGGGCGGAATGGGAGCGCAGCGGACATGGCGGGCCTGGCTGCTTTCAAATCCGCCCGCAAACGTCCTCGTCCCCGTGGATGGAAGCGTTGCTTTTGGTAGAGGCGAACCTTTTTGAAGGTCCTAGGGTGATCCGGTTTCTATTTTCTGTTCAGATGCCTGACGAATTGGATCGCTCTGGCGAAACTCATCCCATAGCGAAACTTCGCGCAACGTTTCGACGACGCAGGCGTCAATCAATCCAGGGCAATCCAAAAACAGCCAGACGTCGTAGAAAGGCGCCAGATTCCCGTCGCAGCCAAAGGGCTGACTTGGGTCGGATGGCATGCCGGCCCACAAGTGATCTGAAACTTGATCCAGGAGGATGATTAAAGCCACTCGCGAATGGCAGTCTGGAATCTGCCCTATTGACTTGGTTATTATGGCACGAAGGACATCGGTTCGTTCTTTCTCAACGAGCCAGAGTGCGAGGCTCCTGTAGGTTTGGACTGGCATTGGCTCGGTAAAAAAGTGGCTATCTCCTCAAAAACCCGATCGCCTCCCGCAAATCCTCCGCCGTCACCGTGTCCGTCACCCGCGCGCTGCCCAAGGTGTCGAGCACCACAAACCGGATCGCCCCGGCGGAAAACTTCTTATCCCGCGCCAGCTTTTCCATCACGATATCCGTCGTGATCTCCGGCGGAAGAACCAGCGGTAGCCCGAATTTCTCCAACAGCGAAATCACCTTCGCGCTTTCCTCCGTTGTTAGCCCCGCGTGGCGTTCTGATAGGAAAAGCGCGGCCCGCATGCCCAGCGAGATCGCTTCGCCATGCAACATCTCGCCATAAGGAACCGATGCCTCGATGCCGTGCCCGATGGTATGGCCGAAGTTCAACAGCGCGCGGATGTGCTTCGTCTCATATTCATCCACCTCCACCACCCGTGCTTTGATCGCGATGTTCGAGGCCAGCAAATCCGCGGGAATCTCACGGCTGGCAGGATCGAGGGCCGCAAGCAGCTCCAGCATCCCCGCATCCCGGATGGCCGCGTGCTTGATCGCCTCCGCGAATCCTTCCGCGTATTCGCGTTGCGGCAAGGTCCGCAAGGTTTCCGGATCGATGATCACCAGCCTCGGCTGATGGAAGGCTCCGACCAGGTTCTTTCCTTCTGCCACGTTCACGCCCGTCTTTCCCCCCACCGAGGAATCCACCTGCGAGACGATGGTTGTCGGAATCTGCACGAAAGGAATACCCCGATAGAAAATCGCGGCAACAAAGCCCGCGAGGTCGCCCACGACGCCCCCACCCAGCGCCACGACCATGGACTTCCGGTCATGTCCCGCGCGGATCA
>CAXTTX010000099.1:5456-11743 GCA_964247045.1 uncultured Verrucomicrobiales bacterium
CGCGGATCATGTCCCGGCACAGTTCCTCGGCACGGCCCATGGACTTCGAGGCTTCCCCGGAAGGCACCAGATGCAGGGTGGGATTGAATCCCGCCGCTTCCAAGGAAATCATCAACGTCTCGGCATGGAATCCAGCAACCGTCTCATCGCTGATCACGGCCGCGCGATGTCCGGAAATCCCCGCTTTTAGGATCGTCTCACCGGCCACCTTCAACAGCCCCGGTTCCACCAGGACATTGTAGGCGCGTTCGGCGAGATCGACATGGACGGAAGGCATGCGCGGGAGCATGGGAAAACCAGGCCGCATGTCCAGCCCATCTCCGGGTTTGAAACCGCCGCGCCGCCATGGTTTCCTCCCCGCATGGAAATCCGCAACCACGCGCAGCAAGTCCCCTTCACGACCAAGGACGGCTCCACCATCCGCAGCCTGCTGGATCTTTCCAACGCGCCGGTCAGCAACCAGAGCCTGGCTGAGGCAACCCTCCCCACCGGTACCGAGACCGAGCGTCACTACCACCGCCTCAGCGAGGAGTTCTATTACATCACCTCCGGCACGGGCTTCATGGAGATCGAAGGCGAGCAGCGCGAGGTCGGCCCCGGCGACGCCATCCTCATCCCGGCCGGTGCCTGGCACCAGATCCGTGCCATCGAGCCGCTTGCCTTCCTGTGTTGCTGCGCTCCTCCCTACGCCCACGACGACACCTACTTCGCCTGACTCTGCTGTTCGGCCTGGCCCTGTCTTCGCATGGATCACTCATCTTTGTTCCCGCAGGGATAACGGACATCAGGCCCCCGGGGCGAGGGAGACGGAAAGTCATGACATCGCCCTCCGGTGGCGGTCACGGAGTCGTTGCAGATCTATCAGGCGTTCATGCCCCCACGCTTCACCTCTTCGCGACACTCCGCGCGAACCAAAGAATCATCCCGGCGATCACCAGGAAGAAAATCCCGACCCCGTAAGAAGAGCTGGGCCCATCAACAAATCCTCCACCGGACGATTTTGAAGATTTTGAATAGACAACAACCATCGGCGTGCCCAGCAGGCTGATACCGCCCAGCACGAACATCGCGGCCAGACCCAACAGAATTCCGATCCCGCGGCTCTGGTGGTTCTTCAGTTTGGATTTTTTCCGTCTGATTCCACATCACTAGCGGAACTGCGGTAAACTGTCGAGCCACCTTCTCCGCTTCACTCCTCTTTGTCCTCCTTCTTGTGCTGCCCCGCCACCGGATCACTCCCCGGTGGTGGCGTGGAAACATCCTTCTCTACCGGGAAGCCATCATTCGCGGCTTCGGGGATCAGCGGCTTCGAGGCGGGACGCTCCTTGGAATCTGGATTGGATTTTTCGGCCATGGTTCAATTTCACGCCGATTTCCCCAGTTTCAAGTTTGGCTTGCGTCGCCTTCATATGGATCATCCAGCGGATGAACGCGACGACCTCCCGGCCTGGATGGCCCAACCCCTCGCCATGGAAAAAGCACTGGCATCTCCTGGAGGATGTCGTGTTCCTCAACCACGGTTCCTTCGGCGCCTGCCCCCGCGCCGTTCTGGAAACCCAGACCCGCTTGCGGATCGAAATGGAGGAAGGGCCTGTCCAATTCCTTGCCCGCCAGTACGACGGCCGCCTTGACCACGCGCGGGCTGCTTTGGCCTCCTTCATTGGCGCGAACCCGGGGAATCTCGTTTTTGTGAATAACTCCACCTCCGGGGTGAACGCCGTCACCCGCTCCCTGAAATTCAAGCCCGGAGATGAAATACTAACAACCAGCCTCGACTACAACGCCTGCCGCAATGTCCTCGCGGAAACCGCCCGCGAGAGCGGCGCGACGCTGGTGGTGGCGGAGATTCCCTTTCCACTCGATCACGAGGACCAGGTGGTGGACGCGATTCTGGCCGCCGTCACCCCGAAAACCAGGCTGGCGATGATCGACCACGTCACCAGCAACACCGGCATGATCCTGCCCTTGGAGCGGATCATCCGCGAACTGGAGGCGAGGGGAGTGGAATCCCTCGTCGATGGTGCTCACGGTGCCGGAATGCTTCCCTTGGATTTGGAAAAGCTAGGGGCCACTTATTATACCGGGAACCTGCACAAATGGGTCTGCGCGCCGAAAGGAGCAGCCTTTCTGTGGGTCCGACCGGACAAGCAGGAAGCCATCCAGCCGGTCACCATCAGCCACGGCAACAACCGCCCTCGGCCGGATCACAGCCCCTTCCAGACCCGCTTCGATTGGCCGGGAACGCAGGATCCATCCGCTTGGCTCGTGGTTCCCGAGCTTCTCCAGTGGCTGGGAAGCTTTCTCCCCGGGGGCTGGGAAGAATTCCGTACGAACCGCCGCGCTGCGGTGCTGGACGCCCGGCGCATACTTTGCGAACGCCTGAATCTCGCCGCGCCCTGCCCGGAATCCATGATCGGAACGATGGCAACGCTCCCCATGCCGCGAAATCTCGCCTGTCTCACCGGCTCCGAAAGTGCCGATCCCGTCTACCGGCGGTTGTTTGACGAATTCGGCATTGAATTGCACGTCATCCACATCGGCGGGACGCGCTGGTTCCGCATTTCCTCCCACCTGCACAATTCCCCGGACGAATACCGCTACTTGGCGGACGTTCTGGAGCAACTGGCGGCTGGGGAGTAGTTCGGGCTTCTCAAAGCAACCTGGTTTCCTGAAGAATCCCCCTATGCCGGAGCCGGAAAACCAGACTGTCCTCTATCTTCTGATCGCCTGCACCGGTCTGGTGATCACCGCGATCTGCCTGATTTTAAGGCTCTCCTCGAAGTTAAGCCGTCTCGAAAAGCAGCTTTCCCGCGGCCCGGAGCATGGGGAACGCGCGGAAGAAGCCCCTCCGGCGGCGGAAACCTCGCCCGGCGGGGCCTTCGAGGCCTTCCTCGAGGAGGATCCTGCACGCCGGGAGCTCACCAAAAAAGAGCAATTCGCCGCTTATCGCCAGTGGCGGCACGAAAAGGGCCTGAATTGGTCGAATTCCGGCGTCTCGCGGGACCCGGAATCCGCTTGAACGCCAAGCATTACAAAATCTGTCACATTTTCTTTTTTGGCTTTGCAAGAAGGTGACCGGTTTGCATCCTCCGGCCCGTCCGGAAGTTCCCTGGGGAAATTTCGGAAAGGGCTTGTGAAAAATTTCACAAGCAACATTCTCCGAGCACTGCAACGCGCTTCTCATGGCAAATATTTTCCCTCGCTGGTCCAATTTCCTGCCGTTCAAGATAGCTTTTTGCGCCGGCACGGCGGCTGCGGGCGTTGCTCTCGCGTCCGCCTACTACGCGACGCCCAAGGCACTTGTGGAAGGATACCAGCCCTCACAGCCAATTCCTTTCTCCCACAAGATCCACGTGGATCAGATCGGCCTGGACTGCCGCTACTGCCATTCCTTCGTGGATGTCTCCGGCACTTCGAACGTCCCGACCGGTGCCACGTGCTGGAACTGTCACCAGCACGTCCAGCGTGACAGCCCGAAGCTTGCCCCGCTGCACCGCTCCATGGACCCGACTTTTGCGGGCTACGACGGCAAGCCGATCGAATGGGTCCGCGTCCACAAGGCCCCGGACTACGTTTATTTCAACCACTCCGCCCACGTCAACCGGGGCATCTCCTGCCAGAGCTGCCACGGCAACGTGAACAAGATGGAGGTCGTTTATCAGGCCGAGCCCCACTCCATGGGCTGGTGCCTCGAGTGCCACCGCGCTCCCGAGAAAAACCTCCGCCCGCTGGAGGAAGTCTTCAACTTCTCCTATGACGCCGAGAAGTATCTCGCGAACAACCCGCACCTTGCCGAGCAGGGCGTGAAGACCACCGAGGACCTCGGGCTCAAGCTCAAGGAGGAATTCATGGTGAAGCCCAAGACCACTTGCGCCACCTGCCACCATTGATCCCGCGTTTCCCTTTTCCAATCTCCACATTTTCCGCAGTCTAACATGAGCAAGCGCGTTTTACACCACCCCGAGGTTCCCGCCGGCGAGACGACCATCTCCTGGCGCAGCGCGGGCCAGCTTGAGGATACCACGGAGTTCCGCGAATGGATGGACCGTGAGTTCCCACGGGGAGCCGCCGAACTGGCGGGGGCGGAAAACGAAACCAGCCGCCGCTCGTTCCTGAAACTGATGGGCGCGTCCACCGCGCTGGCCGGCTTCGGCATGGCCGCCTGCCGCCGTCCGGAAAGCTACATCGTCCCCTACACCAAGGCTCCCGAGTGGGTCATCCCCGGCAAGGCCACCTATTACGCCTCCGCCATGCCCCGCTCCGGCGGTGCCACGCCGCTGGTTGTCACCACTTTCGAAGGTCGCCCCACCAAGGTCGCTCCCAATAGCCTCCATCCGGACAACGAGGGCACGGACGCCTTCGCCCAGGCCTCGATCCTCGATCTCTATTCTCCGTCCCGTTCGCGGAAAATCCTCAAGGCCGGCCAGTCCGCCTCCCGCACGGATCTCCAGGCGGCCCTTGCCACACTGGCCAAGGACAAGGCCGCGAAAGTCGGCTTCCTCTTCGGTGCCGATGACAGCCCGACCCGCACCCGCCTGATCGCTTCCCTCAAGGCGAAGTTCTCCGGCGCGAAATTCTATCAATACGAGGCCCTCACCGGCGATGCCTCCGCCACCGCCCTGGGTGACGGCGTGAAGCTCGTCGCGGACTTCTCCAAGGCCGACCGCATCCTTTCCCTCGACTGCGATTTCGCGGGCACCGACTCGCAAGGCCCCACCGCCACTTTCTTCGACCGCCGCAAGCCGGAAGGAAAAAACTACGAGTCCAAGCCGGACGTGGCCTCCATGAACCGCCTCTATCAGGTGGAGTCCGCCTTCAGCCTCACCGGCGGCATGGCGGATCACCGCCTGCGCGTTTCCCCGAGCCAAGTCAATGCCGTCGCAGCCCAGATCGCCCGCGGTCTCGGTGTGCAAGGTGGTGTCGCACTTGTCACTCCGGAACTTTCCGATCCCAAGCACGTTGCCTGGGTCAATGGTGTCGTCGAAGACCTCAAGGCCAGCGGCTCGAAATCCCTCGTTCTCGCCGGTTCCCGCCAGACACTGTCCGTCCAGCTCCTTGCCCATGCCATCAACTTGGCACTTGGCAGCATCGGTGCCGGCAAACCCCTTGCCGCTCTCCAAACCGGCGTCACCGGCCTTGGCACGCTGAAGACCCTCAAGGACGACATCGATTCCTCCGCCGTCGACACCTTGGTCCTCCTCACTCCGGCCAACCCGGTGTTCGATGCTCCCGCCGACTACAAGTTCGCGGAATCCCTCGCCAAGCTGAAGACCTCGATCCATCTCGGCCCTCGCACCGACGCGACCGCGCACGCTTCCACCTGGCACATTCCCGCCGCCCACTATCTCGAATCCTGGGGCGACACCTTCACCTGTCGCGGCACCTACACGGTTGTCCAGCCGATGATCCTGCCGCTCTATCCGGATTGCGTTTCCGAAACGGAGCTCCTCCTCGCCCTGCTTGCCGACGACGGTAAACTCATCAACGGCGAAGGCGAAAAGGGTGCGTCATCTCCCGCTTACACCGCCGTCCGCGAAACCTTCGCCAAGGCCGGCGGGGAAGGGGACACCGCTTGGAAAAAGCTCCTTCGCGACGGTTTCCTCGCGGGCAAGGGCTACGCCACCGCCAGCCCCGCTTCCAAGGCGGACATGTCGGTTACCCAGGCCGCCAATCCGCCCACCAAGGACTCTCTCGAAGTCATCTTCGCCACCGACGCCTCCATCTTTGACGGCCGCTGGATCGACAACGGCTGGCTCCAGGAAGCTCCCGATCCGGTTTCCAAACTCACTTGGGACAACGCCGCGCTCGTCGCCCCGAAGACCGCCAAGGACCTCGGCATCTACAACGACATCGTCGCCTTGGAAACCCGCTTCGCCGCCCGCGCTCCCGAAGGGGACGACGAAGGCGAGAACCGCACCGCGCCGATGATCAAACTCGAGGTCAATGGCCAGACGCTTGAAATCCCAGTCCTCATCTCCTTCGGCCAGGCCGAGAACACCATCGTCATTCCGCTCGGCTACGGCCAGGGCTTCGATGAAAACGACGAACTCAAGCGCGGCCCGAAAAACGCTTCGCACGTCGGGCTCGTCGGTGTGAACCGCGGCTTCGACGCCTATCCGCTCCGCACTGCCGCCACCTCCTATTTCGCCACCGGCGCGAAGGTCTCGAAAATCAACGGCAAGCGCTATCACATGGCGATCACCCAGGAGCACAGCGCCATGTATGGCCGCGCCCTGGCCCGCGAGGTTTCCACCATGAAGGACGAGGAGAAGGGCTCCTTCGAGGAT
>CAXTTX010000099.1:11753-12383 GCA_964247045.1 uncultured Verrucomicrobiales bacterium
ATCAACTCGCTAACGTCGCCAAGCAGGGCAACGATTCCCACGCCCCGCCGAACGTCTCGCTCTACATGCCGAACAGCTCGGCCACCTTCCATCCCGGCAAGGATGGCAAGGGCAAGACCCACTTGAGCGACACCCTGCACCAATGGGGCATGTCCATCGACCTTTCCTCCTGCACCGGTTGCAACTCCTGCCTCATTGCCTGCCAGGCGGAAAACAATATTCCCATCGTAGGCAAGGAACAGGTCGCCCGCGGCCGCGAAATGCACTGGATCCGCATGGACCGCTATTTCGCCGTCCAGAAGGACAACGATTTCGACCAGGACAACCCCGCCCTCGTTCCGCAACCCGTCGCCTGCGTCCAATGCGAATCCGCTCCCTGCGAAACCGTCTGTCCGGTCAACGCCACCATCCACACCGAGGACGGCCTCAACGCGATGGCCTACAACCGCTGCATCGGCACCCGCTATTGTGCGAACAACTGCCCCTACAAGGCCCGTCGCTTCAACTACTTCGACTATAACAAGCGCAACCCGCTCATCGCCCACAACCTCTACAAGGGACCCCTTGGTGAGAAGCAGGTCGGCGAGGCTGCCCACCTCCAGAAGAATCCGAACGTCACTGTCCGGATGC
>CAXTTX010000099.1:12393-13595 GCA_964247045.1 uncultured Verrucomicrobiales bacterium
CACGCCAGAAGGTCGACACCCTCGCCGCCGGCAAGCCTTCCACGGAAGTCCAGGTCACCACGGCCACTCTCCGCATTCCGGTGGATTCCGTGAAGGTCGCCTGTCAGGACGCCTGTGCGTCCGGCGCCATCACCTTCGGCAACCTCCTCGATGGCAACCAGTCCGTCATGGTCCGCGCCAAGGGCCTCGAGCGGAACTACGACCTCCTCCAATACATCGGCACGCGTCCTCGCACCAGCTACCTCGCCCGGGTCAAGAACCCGAACGAAAAAATGCCGGACGCCAAGTACATCGGCAAGGCGACCATCAACATGGCCTGATTTCCCTTTAACGAGTTTCCCAAATCTCACTCAACATGGCATCCACCACAGAGACCGCTCACGAGCACGTCCACACCGGAGTCAAACTCCCGGTGCTGCAGCGCGAAAAGCTCATCCTCAGCGGCCGTTCCTACCACTGGATCACGGAGCGCATTTGCGGCGTCGTGGAAAACAAACAGCCCTTCCTCTGGTGGCTGCTGTTCATCCCTTCCGCGCTCATCGCCCTCATTGGTGTCGGTGGCGGCCTGACCTACCTGGTTTCCACCGGTGTTGGCGTCTGGGGCATGTCCAACCGCGTCTTCTGGGGCTTTGACATCACCAACTTCGTCTTCTGGATCGGTATCGGCCACGCCGGAACGCTGATCTCCGCGGTTCTCTTTCTAACACGGCAAAACTGGCGGACGTCCATCAACCGCGCCGCGGAGGCCATGACCATCTTCGCCGTCATGTGCGCGGGTATTTTCCCCGCCTTCCACGTCGGCCGCGTCTGGTTCGCCTGGTTCCTCGCTCCGGTGCCGAATGCCAACGCCATCTGGCAGAACTTCAAGTCCCCGCTGCTCTGGGACGTGTTCGCCGTCTCCACCTACTTCACCATTTCCCTCATCTTCTGGTATCTCGGCATGGTGCCGGACCTCGCCACCATCCGGGACCGTTGCAAGCCCGGCCTCCGCAAGATCCTCTACGGGATCTTCTCTCTCGGCTGGCGCGGTGGAAACCGCCAGTGGAGCCACTATGAAATGGCCTACCTCCTCCTGGCGGCCCTTTCCACCCCGCTCGTGCTCTCCGTGCACTCGGTCGTCTCCTTCGACTTCGCCACCTCCATCGTCCCCGGCTGGCACACCACCATCTTCCCGCCCTACTTCGTCGCCGGTGCCATCTTCG
>CAXTTX010000100.1:0-13552 GCA_964247045.1 uncultured Verrucomicrobiales bacterium
ACCAGCGAGGTTGCCTGTTGCTCGCCATCGATCGTTAGCCTGCCGCCAAACAAGTGGATATCCTCCGCGTTCACCTGGCCGTTTCTGAAAGCCACGGCCGCCCCGCTGCCGATGTTACGGTTGGGGAAAGCTCCCGAATGGTCGCTGGTCCAGTTCGCGTTGGTGAACCAATCGTTGTTGATGGAGCCATTCCACGTGTAGGTCTGGGCGCCGGAAAACGAAGCGAGGGAAAGAAGGATTGCCACCGGGATTCCGATGGAAAGAAAGTTGGGTGCGGGAGATTTCACCATGCCTTCATACCGGGCATGTTTCCGAGGTCAAAGAGAATATGCTAACAGTGAACAGGGTCGGCGATCGTCGCTGATTACGCGGATGGTAGGGCCGGCACGGCAGTCGATGGCACTTTCCAAGCTCGCGGATCGTACCGTGGAAATCCGACACCATCCTGAAATATGTTAGGTGTTGGATGGCGTGAATGGCACACATCACCCCCGCGGGAGATCAGACCGGCCGATCCCGCATTTTTGTCAACTACCTGCTCGCGATCACCTCCACGGTGAACCCCTTCAGATATCCCGTCTCCGGAAGGGAAATCAGCACCGGATGGTCCGCGCGCTGGCTGTGCTCGGAGATGAGACGCAGTGACTTTTTCGCATCCACGGAGGCGTCCACAATGTTGTCGAGATAGAGTTCACGCGAGGCGTGGTGGGAGCAGCAGAAGGTGGAGAGGATGCCACCTTTTTCCAAGAGCTTGAGCGAGCGTAGGTGGATTTCCTTATAGCCGCGCATGGCGTCCATCAGGGTCTTCTTATTGCGCGTGAAACTCGGCGGATCGAGGATGATGAGATCATACTGCGGTTCCGCGTGTTTGAGGAAATCGAAGACATTGTGCTCGATGACATCGATGTCCACGCCGTTGAGTTCGGCGTTGCGGCGCGCGGCTTCGCAGGCGCTGGCGGAAACATCCACCGCGGTGACGCTGGTCGCGCCGGCCTTCGCACAGGCCAGCGCGAAGCCGCCCTGGTTGGTGAAGCAGTCGAGCACGCGCTTGCCCTTCGCCAGTGCGGCGACTTCCGCGTGCGATTGGAGTTGGTCCAGGTAGAGGCCGGTCTTCTGGCCGTCGAAGAGATCGATCTCAAACAACAGGCCGTTCGCGTTCACCTGGAAGGTGCCCGGATTCTCACCATGCAGCATTTCAATGCCTGGCTCCATGCCCTCCGCCTTGCGGTAGGGGGAATCGTTGCGCAACACGATGGAGGCGGGGTTCAGCAGGGACACCAGCGCGTCGTGGATGATTTCTTTCCGCAGGTCCATCGCCAAGGTCAGGGTTTGCACGGAAAGGTGGTCGCCATAGCGATCCACGATCAGGCCGGGAATGCCGTCCGACTCGCTCCAGACGAGGCGGGCCAGCGTCACGTCGATACCCCGGTTTTTCCGGTGATCAATGGCCTGGCCGATGCGGCGCTGGAAGAAATCCAGGTCCAGATCCTGTTTCCGGCGGGAAAACCGGCGGGCGACGATCTGGGATTGCGGATTATAGATCGCCGTGCCCAGCGGCCGGTCGCGGAAATCCTTGAGCGTGATCACGTCGCCCGGCTGCGGATTGCCGAAGGCTTTCTTGATTTCAGTGGCGTAGACCCACTCGTGGCCGTGGAAAATTCGAGCTCGGGGTGCGATGATGAGGCCTGCCATGGGGCGGGACTGTTGGACGGCGGCAGGGGATTTGTCGAACCCGAAACGGCCCGTCTGGAAACTCCCGCGAGATTTTCCCTTGATCGGTTCCCCCCCAGCGCCTAGGCAGGTGGCTACCAACCATGGGACAACAACAGAAAAAGATCATCAAACGCCGTCGCCGCGCCGACTATTTGAAGCGCAAGAAGGAACAGGCGAAGCTCGGTGGCAGCGTGAAGGCTCCCTCCGTCAAGAAGACCGCCTCGAAGGCTGCCCCTGCCAAGAAGGCCGCCGCGAAGAAGGCTCCTGCCAAAAAAGTGGCCAAGAAGTCCCCCGAGGCGGATGAAGCCCAGATTGCCGCCGCCGCTCCCGAGTCCACCGAGCCTGCTTCCGCAGATGCCGTGGAACACGTCGCGGAAAAGACCGTCGAAGGCTTGGAAGAAACCGGCGAAGCCTGAGTTTTCCGGCTCCGACCCATTGATTTTCAAAGAGGCCGCTCCCGCAAAGGGGCGGCTTTTTCTCGTTGGACAGGCCGCCGGGAGGAGGCGATCCGAAACGCGGACGGGGCATTGACGCGGCGGGGCTGGGGATGCACCTTGTGCCGCCCATGAATGCAGCGGTGAATTATAAGATCGGCAACGAAAAGCTGGTGCGGGTGCTGGAAGGCGCCTCGTCCCACCTTCGCGGCTTGCTCGACCGGCAAGGCCGGCCGGACGGGGCCTTGCGCATTGCCGTCGTCGGTGGTGGCTGTTCCGGCCTGCAATACAAGATGGACCTGGTGGATGGTCCCCGGGACCGGGATATCCTTGTTCCCAGCAACGGCGTCAACGTCGTGATCGATCCGAAGAGCGCGCTTTTCGTCAGCGGCAGCGAACTGGATTTTTCCGACGATTTGCAACAAGGCGGCTTCAAGGTGAGTAACCCCAACGCGGTGGTCACCTGTTCCTGCGGCGAGAGCTTCGCCGCCTGATCCGCTAACGGGATTGATTTATTCGCAGAATCAGGGATTTTCACCTCAATGAAACTGCGCACGGTCGTGTTCGCCACGGGCTGTTTCGCGTGGCTGCCTCTCGTGGCCGCTGCGCCGGAGCCATCCCCCGAAGCTGCGGTGAAGGCACCGGAGAAGCCGCTGGAGGCACTGATCCACGAACTGGCCGACGAAAGTTTCCGGGTGCGCGAGGACGCCAGCCGCAAGATTTGGCAAATCGGAGACTCCGCATTGGAGGAATTGCAGAAGGCCGCTGCCGGCCCGGACCCGGAGCAAGCCTACCGCGCGCGCGAGTTGATCCGGAAGATCGAGCTGCATATCACGCCGGATACCGATCCCTCGGTCATCAAACTGGTCGAGCGTTATGCGAAGGCCGCGCCCAACGAAAAACTGGCCTTGTTCGAGCAGATGCTCCGCCAGCGCGCTTGGCGGCAGATGCTCAAGCTTTTTGCCGCGGAAACCAATCCGGAGGTCCAGAGCCGCCTCCAGACCATCGTGGACGGGGTGGCGCTCATTGCCGCCCGGGAGAACTTGTTGAAGGGCAACGTCGCCGGAGCCCGGGAATACCTGGAGATGGCACCCGCCAATGCGGCGGGCTTGCTTGCCCTCGCCGATTTCCACCGCAGCCAAGGGACGCTGCCCGCGGAGCTTGCCCGTGCGAAAACCCTCAAGGGACCGAGGGCGGATGCGTGGCTATTGGCCCTTTACCGGGCTTCCGGGGACTTGGAATCCGCCCGTGTGGCGGCGGATGCGGCCGGTGAAAACGAGATTTCCGCCGCGATTTCCGTTTTGCTTGGCGATCCCGTCCCGTGGTTGCGCCGTGGCCAGGCCGGTGAAGACTCCGGCAAGGTCTACAAGGCCTACACGGAAATCGCCATCCGCCGCTGGCAGGGCGAGCCGGTCCGCGCGGCGGACCTCGAGCCGCTGGAGCGTGCCGCCAAGTCGCGCATGGATGGCGAGAGGGACAACGGGATCAACGCCCTGTTCCTGCTCGGTCAGACTGGCTTGGCAGAGACGGAGTTCGCGAAAAATTCACCGTCCTTGGCGTTTACTTATTTCGAGTCCCTGGAGCGCATTCCGGAGGCGATGAAGATCCTCGGCCTCGATCCGGAGAAGCCGGATTATGGCGCTTGGGTGGAAAAGCGTTTTGAGTCGATCCAAAAGGCGGATGGCGAGGACGAGGACGCTTCCGCGGAAACGGGGGAACTCTACAGCCTCGCGAATTTCATGGAGCGTCGCGGGCTGGACAGGGAGGTGGACAAGGCCTTCCTCGAGCCGCTGCGGGTTCTTGCAGCGGACGACGAGCGGAAGTTCCTCGATTTTCTTGGCCCCTTGTTCGGTGACGGGCAGGAGTCGAGCGGTGCCTGCCGCCTCGCCACCCGGGCTGCCGCCGATTGGGCGGGGAATGATGGCCGCCGCTGGGAAGACGTTCTGGCCGGCGCCTTCGGTTCCGAGGAGAGCGTGACCCCGCTCTGGGACTGGCTGTTGGAACTGGATCCGGCCGCGACCCGCTTGGACCGTTTGGAAGCCATGCTGGTCCTCCGCGGTGTTGGCACCGACCCGCACCACCTGCGGGAAAAGTGGCTCGACCGGATGTGGAACGTCATCGCCAAGACCCCGGTGGAGAACCGCAAGCCCTTGCTGGAGAAAGCGAAAATTGTCACCAGCCTCTCACCCGATCTCGCGAACAACCTGAAGCTCTGGGACATGATCTCGAAGCAGGAGGACTCGGGTGCCTTCATCAGTTCGCGGATCCTCTATTTCACGGCAGGGGGGCGCTGGAACGAGGCGGCCGACTTTTTCCTCGAACAGATCCGCAACTTCGAAAAGGAGAAGCAGGATCCCAGGCTGGACTTCCACGCCTGTGCGGCCGCCTGCCTGCGCAAGGCTGGACGGATTGAGGAAGCGAACTCTCAGGACGATCTGGTGGACAAGCTCTCGCTGTCCCAGGACTCCATCAAAATCGCCAGTGGCTACGCGGTTGGAGAGGACTTCGTCCGCTCGGCGCAGTGGTATGCCAAGGCGGTGCGGATGGCGGACACGCTGGACAACGAGTTTGCCGTGTCGCTGGAACTCCACGGGGAGAATCTGCTCAACCGCGGTGCTTGGAAGGAGACCGGCGCGATCTTTGAAGTGCTGGCCCAGATGTCCGCCTCGAATTCGGGCTACGGCAGCCCGATCGCCAAGATGCGCTATCGTCTCCAGTCGGACCTTGGCCGGGCGCTGGCCAAACTCAAGGCGGACCGTGCCGGTTCGGTGGCGATGTTGGACGCCTGTCATGGCATGTTCCCCAGCGATGGATCACTGGCGGATTACTTTTTTCCGGCCGTCCGCAAGGCGGGCCTCGTCAAGGAGCACGACGAGTGGTTCAAGATCTCGTGGGGGCGCATCAGTGCCGTGGTGAAGAAGTATCCCGGCTCCGACAACACCTGCAACACGGCGGGGTGGCTGGCCTCCCGCGCCGCCCGCAACCTCGACGAGGCGGAAGGCTATCTGGAGAAGGCCTTGGCCATGAATCCCGACCAGGCGGCCTACCTCGATACCATGGCGGAGATCCAATTCGCCAAGGGCAAGCGGGAAAAGGCGCTGGAGTGGTCCTCGAGGGCGGTGAATTTCATGCCCCAGGACACGATGCTCCGCCAGCAGCACGAGCACTTCCGCAGCGATCCGTTTCCGAAGTGATTTCCGGCCGCGTCCCGGTGAAAATCGCGGGGGAGGGGGCCACGGGGCAACCACCGCTTGACACCGGCCCTGCTCTAAGGCGGGATTTCCCGCCCATGGCCAAACTCTCGATTCGCGACCTCGATGTCTCTTCCAAGGAAGTCCTCATGCGCGTGGACTTCAATGTCCCGCTCAAGGACGGCGTGATCACCGATGACACGCGCATCCAGGCCGCGGTGCCTTCCATCAAGAAGTTGATCGAGGGTGGTGCGAAGCTGGTTCTCTGCTCGCACCTCGGACGTCCCACGAGCGGACCAGAAGCGAAGTTTTCGCTCGCGCCAGCGGCCGCCCGCCTCGGTGAGATTCTCGGCCAGGAAGTGAAGCTGGCCCCGGATTGCATCGGCGATGAAGTGGCCGCGCTGCGCACCGCCCTGCAAGCCGGCCAAGTGCTGCTGCTGGAGAACACCCGCTTCTATCCGGCGGAAGAGAAGAACGAGAAAGACTTCGCGGAAAAGCTCGCCGGCACGGCCGAGATCTATGTGAACGATGCCTTCGGTACCGCGCACCGCGCCCACGCTTCCACGGAAGGTGTCACCCATTTCGTCAAGAAGAGCGCCATGGGCTTCCTTATGGAGCGCGAGTTGGAATACCTGGATGGCAAGCTCCAGAACCCGGAGAAGCCTTTCCTGGTCATCATGGGAGGAGCCAAGGTTTCCGACAAGATCCAGGTGATAAGCAAGCTGATGGAAAAGGCCGACGCTTTCCTCATCGGCGGCGCGATGGCCAACACCTTCCGCAAGGCCCAGGGCTACAAGGTCGGCAACAGCCGGGTCGAAGCGGACAAGCTGGACCTCGCCCTCGAGATCCTCGCGGCGGCGGAAGCCAAGGGCGTGCGTTTCCTCCTTCCCGCGGACACCCGCGTGACGCAGGAGTTCCGCGAAGGCGCGGAAACCCAGGTCACCGCTCCGTATGAACAGGGCGGCGAAACCCCGGACGGCTGGGAAGGCATCGACATCGGTGACCTGGCCATCGAAGAGTTTTGCAAGGAAGTCGCCAAGGCGAAGACCATCATCTGGAACGGACCGATGGGCGTTTTTGAAATCGACAGCTTTGCCAAGGGCACCAAGGCGATCGCCGAAGCCATGGCGAAAAGCGATGGCGTCACCATCGTCGGTGGCGGCGATTCCGTCACGGCGGTAAACAAGTTCGGTCTCGATGACCAGATGACTTTCATTTCCACGGGCGGCGGCGCTTCCCTGGAGCTCCTCGAAGGCAAGGTCCTTCCCGGCGTGGCCGCACTGAGCGATGCTTGATCGAACCGCCCGACCCGCCTGACATTCCAACCTCCATATCACCCTCCGATGAACCGCAAGCCGATCTTCGCCGCCAACTGGAAAATGAACAAGGGGCCTTCCGAGACGGAAGACTTCGTGAAGAGCTTTCTCTCGAAACTCCAGGGTCTCGATTTCCCCTGTGAAATCGTGATCGCCCCGCCCTTCATTTCGCTGTCGAAGCTGACCGACCTCCTGCACACGGCGACCGCCGTGCAGAACGCGCACGCCATCCAGATCGCCGCGCAGAACTGCTCGCAGTTCGACTCGGGTGCCTATACGGGCGAGATCAGCGTACTGATGCTGCGTGAGTTCTTCGTCCACTATGTGATCCTCGGCCACAGCGAGCGGCGATCGATCTATGGAGAGACGGACGCGACGATCAACGCGAAGCTCAAGAAGTCGCGCGAGGCGAACCTGAAGCCCATCTTCTGTATCGGCGAGACCCTCGCCGAGCGGGAAGGGGGCAAGCTGGAAAGCGTGCTCCGCACCCAGATCACCGGTGGCCTTGATGGCGTTTCGGAGAAGGATCTTGGTGAAACGGTCATCGCCTATGAACCCGTTTGGGCGATCGGGACGGGTGTCACCGCCAGCTCGCAGCAGGCGCAGGACGCGCATGCTTTTGTCCGCTCCGTGATTGCCGACCTTTACGGGGCTGATGCCGCGGCGAAGATCCGGATCCAGTACGGTGGCAGCGTGAAGCCCGGCAATGCGGCCGAGCTGATGGCCTGCCCGGACATCGACGGGGCGCTGATCGGTGGAGCGGCGCTGGAGCCACAGAGCTTCCTGGAGATCATCCGCAACGGTTCCGGTCACGCGGGTTGATCCCGCCGGGTTTTGGTGCCGAGTCCCTCGGGCGGTCCTTTTTGGGGGCCGTACGCCGCATTTTGGCGTCAAAAACGGGGTGATTTTTGCAAAATCCGTACCGTAGCCGCATTCTCCAGCAGTGATTTTGTCGTTTTTTGTCGTTTTGGGTCTGGAACCCGGACGGAGGGGGATTGTTCTCATATTGCTGTAATCGGCTCGTTTTCAAACGGTTTTGCGGATTTGGTGACGCGTGGCGCGGGGTTGAGAACGGCCAAATGCAACCAATGCCAACTGTTTTGAGTTTTGTTTTGTCCAAAAGGGAGGCGGACGAGTTGGGACATCAGACCCAAGAGAAGCGGACGGAGGCGATTGATGGGGGATCCTGCGGTCGATGAGCGACAGGCAGGTGGTGGGGGTGGGTTCGTAAACTTGTGCATCCAGGGATTTTAGCAAATCCGAGGGGGTGTCTCAACCAAGTGCCCGTCTGCCAATATAGAATCGTGCAAAGTCCTGATCTTCTGGCGCTTCGAGCCGCTGTCGGTGCAAGGGGAAGCGAGGGCCGGAGAGCGGGGAAGTGGCCTCGGATTTGGAGGGGTTGAGGGGAAAAGGCTGACCGTGGGTCCGAGCCAAATTGTGATAAAAGGTCTGTCTTTTATCCTAATGCCGGCTTGGCTGAGGGGCTCCAGAGGCAATGAAAACCTGCTAAATCCCGTGCCATTCAGGTCTATCCCTTTATCCAATGATGTCGAAATCCCCGCGGAGATTCAGGCACTGCCAGAAACCCGGTGGCAAGCGCGGCTGGCGAAGAATTGGGCGGAGTCGGACCGCCTCCGGGCGGAACTGTCGGAAAAGGGATGGAACATGGAGGACGGCAAGGACAGCTACGTGCTTGAGCCCGCCTAACGAGGCAGTCACTCGTCAAAAGCGCCCTCATCTTCTAAAGCTTGAAATACTGGGCCTTGCCTGACATCACGTTCTTGAGCTGGAAATTTCATTGAGTTTTCTGAGTGCAAATTCTCGCATTTCGACATTAACATCGCAGAAATGAGAGTCGCGCTGATTATTGGTGTTTCGACATATGCAAGTGCTGGAAATCTGCCAGGATGTGCAGCTGATGTAGCGGTCATTGCAGCCCTGATCAAGGGGAGCAATCGTTTTGACCGAATACTTGAGCTTAGTGACGGCGCACCAAGCTCAAACATAAAAGCTCGGTTAGTCTCTTTTTTTAGTGATCTCGAAGGACAGGAAGTTGCAGAGTTCTTCTTCTATTTCACGGGCCACGGAGAGTTTTTTAATGACGAACTTTATTATTTATTGGGAGATTACATCCCATCGAAAAGAAATCAGACATCCCTACAAAATGCTGAACTGGACAACTTAATAAGAAATTTGAGACCAGATCTAACCGTGAAGGTCGTCGATGCCTGCCAATCTGGAGTTCAATATATTAAAGAACCGGGCTCCTTACAGAAATATCTAGAATCAAAGCGAGAGGGCTTTTCCAGTTGCTACTTCATGTTTAGCTCTCACACGAATGAATATTCATATCAAGATCCAAATGGGCTTAGTCATTTCACATTATCTTATCTTGAATCTGTGATGTATCACAGCGGCACATCTATCAGATACAAAGATATAATTGATTATATATCAGACGCGTTTGCAAGCGACGCGAACCAAACTCCCTTTTTTGTGATTCAGGGGAAAAACACAGAGATTTTTTCGGATTTGACCGAAGAATTCAAAACATCCCTGATATCCCATATGTCTACTCGGGGACAAAAGAGCGGCGATAAATCCGATTCGCCAGCTTCGACTACGAGTAAACTGGTTGAAATTATTAAAGCTGAGGCATCTCATTATTGCACCAAGGAGCGGCTGTTTGAGGCTCTAAATCTTATCCGAGATGAACTTCCAAGCTATCAATACCTATCTGATCTTGGACAGCTATATGATGTAAAAGTGCAGTTTCTAGAAAGTAGACCTCTCGATCTCCCGGACGTTTCATCCATAGGCAGATGGATTGATGAGTTTGGAGCCGATTATTTTGCCGTTGCTGAAGCTTTGACCAGACGCGTCGAAGAGGAGATCGTGGATACAACTGCTACCAACTATCAGATGCTGAGAATCCAAGGGAAGGATCTACCGAAAAAGAAGGTCATCAGGGATAAGAGAACCGTTTCCGGTTACCTGCTAACTCAAGATATAAATTATCAAATAATAGAAATATATTTTGAGTCAAAATTTGAAAACTTGGCGTCATGTGTAGCATTTATCGCCCCTATCTTTTCCAAGCGCCATTTAAGATTCTTTCTCAATCTTTGCCCCCTCAAAGAGTCCAACTGGGACACTCGTTCCGTGCTCTCTTTAAATAAGTGGAGCACGGATTTGACAGAGTATCATAGCGATGAGGAGGTTCGCCGATGGCTATCAAATTTCATTTCCCGCATCGAAGCCCAAATAATGGAACCCTTAAGAGCGCGTTTTGTAGGTGCCGAGGAGAATGAATCAGCTATTCTCCTCGCAGATAGCCCCCCAGCCTCTCCGACTGTGTAATCGGCTGGCCCGGCATATTGACAAACTTCAGTTGATCGAAGCTATCTCACTATCTGCACTTTGCTCGGTTGAGGAAATACTATCGACATGCCAAGGCTCCTTAAATAACCCCGCAACTATTTTAAGCCTAACATCCCTTGAAAGGTAACAATCCGAATTCAGATAGCTGACTAAAAGGCTAGTTGATTTAAGATACGCAAGAAGTTTTTCAGAAGTTTCGAAATTCTTTAGAAGTTCTTCTATTTTGGCAGCCTCAATCACATCTTTCGACCTGTATTTCTCCTCCGCGACATCTTTGTCCATGTCGAGCATCAAACGCTCTCTGTCTTTCACCGCCAATAATCTGTACAAACCCTCGGCGATATCTAAAGCCGGAGCTTTTAGTGTCTCTTTTGAAGAAACGGAATAGCCAAGAAAAAATGCCGATGCTAAGGGGATTGAATAGGATTCCGACCAGATAGCAGATCTTGCCGAATCTAAGATCTCACACAGAGAAGGATCAGATCCAATCTCGCCAATTTTGCTGCGCAAAAGCAGGACCGATTGGGTCGCATCAGTGAGCATTCCCGCTGTAAGCAGAATCACTTCCCTCCATGTATCTTCATAAATATGATCCTCAATTGCCCTAGCCAAGGTCCCGTCAGCCGCGTTATCTACAAGGTATCTTGCGGCGAAATACTCTTGGAAGGTGAGATGTGAAAATGAATGAACGCCATGTGCACGTTCCACAAGAATTCCATGCTGCGACTCAATAGATTTTATCAACAATTCCGGCTCTATTGGAGTAATTTGATCAACGAATTGAGGCAAATTCTCACAATATTCTTTGACATAATCCGCCAGAACCCGAGTGGGAAAATACTGAATTTTTTCTGTCAGCGCCTTCATCCCAACATAACTCAGCAACGACTCCTTCTTCCTGAGGGACAATAACCTATATGTCTCGGTTCTCTTGATGTTACGGGAGGCATCCCATTTCTTCAGCAATGCATCGATACCCTCCTTATAGAGTTCTGATCTGTTTGGTGGAAAGTTTAGGCTGTCTGCAAAGGCCAAGCATAGCATGGTAATAAGAAGGGGCGTGCTCGCCAGCTCCTTAATTCCCACGTTCTCCGGTTGAGAAAGATGTTGCCAACAACTTGATGCTATCGCCGAATCGTTACGAAACCAGTTAGAGATAAATTGTGCGATTTGCTCGTCGTCAAAGTCTGCTATCTCAACGTCTCTAAACTCCTGAAAAACATATAAATATGCGGCCGTTCGGCAGCTTAATACATATCGACAATTTGGGTATTTGGCATGAAGCGACGATACTTGGTCGATAGCACGCTCTACCCGGCCTGTCACCTCGTCAAAGCCGTCGAGCAGTAACAGCAGGCCACCTTCGTGAAATATACTCTCAACGAACAGTTTCGTGTCTGGAAATCCACATATGTCAAATTGACGGTAAATATATGTAACTAGATCAATTTCAGTCTCAGACCACGCCTTTAAGCTGATAAATACCGGGATCGACTTCCGCTTGAGCTTTCCATCAAGAGCCGCGAGGCCTAGTACTTTGAGAAAGGTGGTTTTACCGGAGCCAGGTTTACCTAAAACTGTAAGGTTGTCGAACTTATCCACTGCCTCGAAGGCATTAAGGGATTCCCAAGTCGATTTGATCCGAAAGCCGCGCGTGATCATTAACTCATACATATCACGGACTGGCAGATGAGTCCGACTCGGTATTTTTTCGTATATGTTCAGGCGTACGAAAACCTCAGAAAGAGGAACGTCTTGACTCATGCCAAGAATACGGATAGTGTTGTATCTCCTGGAAAAATTATCTGCGTAGTTTTTTGCAGAACGTAGCAAGGGATCACATTCCTTGTTGTCAGTGGTTATCCAACCGGAAGCACAAGACAAACTTGAAACAGACTTCCTGATTATATCGACAGCCGTTTGAACAGCTGTCCCAGGTGCCATTTCATTTGGGGAGGTATTCATGTCGTTAGCCTCTTGAAGATCCTGAAATTCCAATTAAAAGGATTAATTTAACGAAGCGAATTCTTGGTCAAGTGGTGCCATTTGGCGAGAAATTTCTAATTGGTTTATGCGATTGTCGACCGGGTTTGACGCAGTCACTCTTCGCACGGTGGGATTTTACGGCAAACAACTACCTAACAGAACAAGGGGCATGCCAGCTGTCAATCACCGCATGGATGCGGTGGATATCAAATCCCGCCAGGCGAAGGAAATCCCAGCAGGCACTGCCTTGGCAGGGGCGGGATTCGTCGTCAAGGCGCCGGAAGGCCATCTTTACCCAGTGAAAAACCTCTCGCTCAAGGGCGCGAGCGGACGGGCGGTTAGAAAGCTCAATTCGAGGGGCGGGGCGGGGGAGGTATCGGCAGGCGGGCCCCTGGTACGGAACCACGTTGTGGTTCGAGATTCATTCGGGCAGTGACCTGGGGTGGGCGCATTCGCGCCAACCCCAGGCTGGAGGATTCAACGCCGTTGGCGTTGGGGGAAGGTGGGGCGTTGGGAGAAGGTGGGGCGTTGGGAGAGGCGGGGGATGAGGTTTCCACCGCCTGAAGGCGGAACTACGAACCCTTGGCGGGCGCGAGGAGTGGTGGGCAACGGTGGGGTAGGCAGGGGGCGGGTCCGGCAGACCGCGTGAACGCGGCACAACGAACGAAGAGGTGGGCGACCGGGTTCCTTGACTAAGCGCTTTGCAGGTGGGGGAGATTGGTTTAGAGATCTGAACATGATTTTCGCCCTCGCACGCACCCTGGCCCTTGGGGCTCTTTTGCTGGCTCCGCTCGCCCGTGCCGAACACGTCATCGTGACGGGTGGGCCGGCGCTGCGGAAGTGGGAAAACTACCGGGTGACGGATGACCAGCACGACCGGTGGTGGGCGAATTTCGTGCGGGCCTCGACGGTCCGGATGGCGGAGATCCGCAAGGCCTATGGGTCCGATGCGGCGATCACCTGGATGGTGTACCAGCCCTCTTACGTGGCCCGCGGGCGTGAGGATGGGAAGCCGTATACCACCTGGATCGCCGAGCAGGCGGCGAAACGGCGGGTGACCCTGATCTGGTTCAACAGCGGGGGGAATTTCATCCAGGCGCTGAATTCGCGGCCGCGGGGGTCGGTGGAGACCTTTGATTTCTTCGGTCACTCGAACCGGTATGCGTTCATGTTCGACTACGGCAACGATGTGATGGCGGTCTCGACGGCCTGGCTGCATGAGAAGGATCTGGGGCGCATCAAGTCCTCGGTCTTCGCTTCGAACGCGTATTGCAAGAGCTGGGGTTGCCATACCGGGGAGAGCATGAGTGCCATTTGGAAGAGTTCGCTGGGTGTGGCGCTTGAGGGTGCCAAGGGGCCGACGTCGTATACCGAGGTGGGCAGCGGGACCTTGCCCGTGGTGCATGGGAGCTGGGTGAGGTGAGGTCTATGAGGCAGCCGGAAGGGTCCGGTGGGTCCGGTGGGTCAAAGGGGTATCAACGCTTCTGCCGCCCCTGCCGGGGCTCAGGAATCGTGCGACGCGCTACCGGTG